>JBDHTV010000182.1:0-3774 GCA_039808825.1 Bdellovibrionales bacterium
ATGAGCATCAATGCGATCGGCGAAATGGCCGCGCGTTACGCCGAACGCGCGACGGCGATCGAGTACCCGCATCTCGACGACAAGACCAAGAACGCGAAGCAGCTTTACAGCCTGACCCAGGCCGCCGACGCCGATTTTGCCTTCAGCACGCGTTTCGTTGCGGGGAGCATGCTGGTCAAGGACTATCAGGGGATGCCTGAAACCCTGTCCACACGCGCCGCGCTGAATATCCTGCAACTCGCCCATGCCGCCGAGCATGTCCTGGTCCAGCCGCCGCAGAGCCAGCTCAAACAGGCAGTCGCGGCGTTGCGCGAGCAGTTCCCGCAACAGATGCAGGCTGCGGAACGGCAATTCCAGGCCGAGTTAAGCCAGTTCCCGCCTCTGCCCGGTCTCGTGCAGGAGCCTGGACAAGCGAAACAGGCCGCGCTGCCGCCGCGTAAAACACTCGGGGCTGCTGCCTTCCCCAGCGTCGCCTCGTAAACAACCGGCTGATTTCCAGCGGTTTTTTATGGTTAAGGTGAAACTATTTTTTACGCTGCCGTCCTCAGCACTTTCCGCTTAATATCGCGCGATGCAAGGGGATAAGCCTAGAAAACCGGCACGATTCTACACGACGCTGACGGCACGCGATCTGGCGCTGCCGTGGCGCGCCGTCTTGCTGCCGCTTGGTGTCACCACACTCGTCGCAAGCAGCATGGCGACAGCGCGGGCCGCCGATGCACAAGGACCGCAGCCGCCACGTTCGTTGGAAGATTATCAGCGCGCCGCTTTCTATAAGCATCTGAATGACGAAGTCCAGCGCGACCCCAAGACCCGCGGCACCATTCTCGTTATCGATCCCACCCCCTATCCCAGCGTGCGCAGCATGCTGGAAGACGTGGAACCCAAGCTCAAAAGCATGCTGCCGCCCTGGAGCTTTCACCCATTCAAACCCCCGGTGGCGCAGATGCTGCGGCCATTGCGGCTTGCCGCAGAATTTGAAGATAGCCAGCGCAAGATGACCCAACGCCAGGTGAACCCAGGTGCCATCATGGATACCGGCGGCATCACTGGGCGCAGCTACCGCCCGACAGATAAACGGTCAAGTGCAGAGTTTATCTGTATGGCCGTCGGGACACGTGCCACCGTCACGCTGACCGATTTCACCGAAAGCAACTACAGTAAATTCTCGGTCTTCGTCGCGCGCTATACTCCGGCGTTCCAGCAAGCCGTGAACAGCGCAAACGGCAATGGGAAAAATCTCGTGCTGCACGAGTTGGGACATTGCGTCCACGGCTACGAACAGCGCGATAACGAAACACCTTTCGCCTATACGCGACGGCTTGAATCGGGTTCCGATGCGTTTGAAATGCTGATGCGCATTCGCAATAATGAACCGGACATGCTGAACAAGCTCGAAACGAACGTGCAGTGGCGGCGGGCCAATAGTGTCAGCACGCGCAATTACGATACGACGCATGACACTTCGACGACATTGCGCCTGATCATCGACGATCTACGCCAGAATCCGCAAATGGCCCTTGAATTGCAACGCATGACCTTGACACAGATCGACGCGCGCGCCTCTGCCTATGCCGACCGTGCCCAATTACAGGAATACCCGCATCTTGCCGACAAAACGCTGAGCAAGACAGCCGCATTGGCCAAGACCGCGGAAACCGACTCCCTAATCGATATGGCGAGCCGCTATATCAGCGGCAAAATGGTCGTCGCGGGCTACGACGAATCCCCTATCCGGTTGCCTGTCAGCGCCGCCGTTGGCATGCTGCAGCGTGCCCATACTGCCGAAAACTACCTGACGCAGCCACCCTATAGCCGGCTTAAACAAGGCATCGCCCAACTACGCCAGCAATTCCCTGACGAGATGCGTCAGGCCGAAGCAATTTTCTCCGATGAGTTGCGCAATTACCCCCCGCTCTCTATCGCGAAAAACCCTCGCGCGCCGCTGATGCCGCTACCCCCACCAGCCAAACCGCATCATAAAACCGCGCCGATGCATAAACCCGCGCCAAAAGCAGTCAAGTTACAAACGCATAGCCGTTGAGCAGCCGGCAGCGGTATTATGTAAAACCAATGCATCGGAAACTATTTTTGCTGTCAGGAATTAAAAAATTTGTGTTTATGTTTATTTGATGCAGAGCAAGCCAGATCAGACGACGACGACCGACAGCACATTAACGTGCGACGGCAAAACGCGCCCGTGGGGCGCTATCCTCACCCCGTTGGCGGCTGGAGCCTTGCTCTCGGGTTGCGCCGTCATCACCCCAAAGTCGGATATTCCGGCCCCCCTTCCGCCTGCTACTGCCGCTGACTTTGAGCGCGCCAATCTCTATGCGCGCCTCAATGCGGAAGTGGCGGGCGACCCTAAACTAAGCGGCACGATCCTGATTGTCGATCCAACGCCCTATCCGACCGTCAGCAGTTTATTGCGCGATGTGCAGCCGAAACTGCAAGGGCTGGTGTCACCTTGGCGTTATGACCATTTCAATCCGCCCCTGTATCGCATTACCGGTCCGATTCATAAGGTCGCGCAAGCCGAAGACAAGATTAATGCCTCACCGCAGGACAACGAAACCCTAACCCCCTTCCGGCCGCTTATCGACATCAGCGGCGTGACCGGACGCAGCTTCTTCACCAACGACAATCCCAACAATCCCAATTATGTTTGCCTGGCCGTGGGCGTACGCGGCAATATCCCCTTCTCCGATTTTGTCGAGAAGAATTTCAGCCTGTTCTCCAAATATCTGGCGCATTTCACACCGAAGTTCCAGGAAGCACTCAACGCCAATGAAAACAATGGCCTGACTGTGCCCCGCCACGAACTTGGCCATTGCATCCACGGCTACAAACAAAAGCCCGGCGAAAGTGACATGGCCATGGCCCGTCGGTTGGAATCGGAGGCCGACGCTACGGAAATGCTGCTGCGCATCCGCGACGGCGAGCCGGATATGCTTGCAAAGCTTGAGACCAAGGCGCAGTGGCGGCGAGCCAACAGCTTTCGTACCCGCAATTTCGATATCATTCATGATACCTCTGCAGCCTTGCGGCTCATCGTCGATGATTTGCGGCAGAACCCGCAGCTCGGCGATACGCTGAAGGGACTGAGCTTGACTGAAATCGGCATAAAGGCGTCTGCCTATGCCGCACGCGCGCAGCTACAGGAATATCCCCACCTCGCCGACCAGAACCTCTCCAACAAAGAGAAACTTGCGCGCAGTTTCCAGATCGATGCAGAAATCAATCTCGCAAGCAACTTTGTTTCGAGCAAGATGCTGCTCGTCGGTTATGACCAGCAGCCGCTAACCTTGCCCCTCAACAGCGCGCTGCGCACCTTGCAACTGGCGCATACGGCGGAGCAATATCTGACGCAGCCGCCACAAAGCAAACTAGCCGATGGCGTCGCCCAACTCCGCGCCCAGTTCCCGGATGTCATGCAGCAAGCGGACCGGATTTTCGCCGACGAATTGAAACGCTATCCGCCGCTTGCGTGCGCCGCAGTCAACCAGCACCCGGCCGCCACGCCAGTGGCGCAACGGCAGTTGTCGCCACGCCCAACGCCGCGTCACGCGCATCGCAGCCACACGAATCATCGTGCTGCTTTGATCCACAAACCCGCACGTTAATGAAGATGAAGCCAGATCGGCAGAAAATTTTAACCATCGCAAAGCCACGGAAACATTGGGTTTTCCTCTATCGTATCTTCGAAAAATAACGTAAACGCCGGATTAGCTGTTTTTTAAGCGGGTCGCGTTAGCCTGATCTGGATATTGCAAG
>JBDHTV010000183.1:0-3760 GCA_039808825.1 Bdellovibrionales bacterium
CGCATGATTTCGGTCAGCGACATCGCATGGTCGGGATCGAAGGCGAGTTGATAAAGCGCGGAAAAACGTGCCGCGCGCTCGGCATCGAGGCGCAGCAGTTCGGTAATCGGTTTGCCGGCCGGCGCGGTGCCCAGCAATTTCAAGCAAGCTTGGGCATAAACCGGGGAGCAGATGCCGTTACGATCGAACATCAGAAAGCCCTGGCCGAGGCTATTGACCATGGCCCGTACTGAACGATTGGCATGGATCAGCTCATCCGAGCTTAGCGCGAGATTGCGCTCGGCGAGCGTGATATTCTCCTCATATTTCGCATAGGAAGCATCGACGACCTTGAGAAAGGCGGGCAGCTCCTCAAGCAGGCGGCGCACGGCAGGTGGTAGGGCCGTGGCGGCGGCCGGGTCCGCCAGCACGGCGGCAAGCTCGCTTTCGACGGTTTCGCTGCCCAGATAGCGGGCAAGCTGACGCAGAAGCTTCTTGCCATGCGCCATACGCGCTTACTCCGCGCGCCAGAGATGCGTGATCGTCATGGTCTGGTTATGCAAATGTGCGGTACAGGATTCGAGCGCGCCGTCCGGCGCAATTTCGCCGTAGGAGTAGAAACCGGTCAGCACACAGCGGTCGCCCAGCGCTTCCTGCACCGCCGCGACCTCCTCATCGACATCGTCGCCCATCACGAGCTTGCGGCCAACACAGCTGATAAGGATGGCCAGACTTGGCTGCGGTGTCGCGCCGGTGGACGTGCTGGCGGCCCGCGCACCTTCAACCAGCGCTTCGGTCTTGGCGTGCATGAGGCGCACGGTGCTGTGATTGGCGATGCTGCCCGCGAGGATCAGGCTGCCCGCCGCTTCATCGATGTTGAGAATTGTCCGGGTCAGGTTAGGTTGGCCCGGCCCGGCCGCGGTCACGGCCAGCGGATAAAGCAGGCCCGCGCCCGGCAGGTCTTTGGCCTTGTCGCCGAGATATTCCTTGTAAAGCGCCAGCGCTGATTTGCCGTCGAGTTCGTAGAGCACATTGTCGACCGCGCGCGTGACGGTGCGTTCCGGCCCAAAAGGCTGCCAGCCGCCCTGCGACCCATAGCCCACTTTGACCGCGCCGGAGTGGAACGCCAGCGCGACGGCATGATCGGAATACACCGTATCGTTCAACAGCGTATAGGTCTGCGCGAAACGTGTCGCGTCGCCGGCGAGCCCGCCGGTTACTATGGTTTGCGCGCCAAGCGTCGTTTGCAGCGCCTCGACAAGGGCGCTGCCATTGACGGCGAGGCCGGGCGCCAGCACAAAAAGACTATGGGGGTGGTGGGATACCGCGGCGGCGCCGAGCTGCCGACCGCACGCTGCCGACTGTTCCGCCGCCGCAATCGGGGCGGCCAGCGCGGTAAAGCTCTGCGGCGGCAGCTGGAGCGCCGTGACGGTGAGTGTTTCGTCATAGACGGCGTTGCCCGCGATTTCGCCGGCCGTCGAGCAGCCGATGACGGTCGCCTGCGGCAAGGCGGCGCGCAGCGTCCGGCCCAGCGCGCCGTCGGCAAAAAAGCGGCGCGCGCCGAACACCAGCAGCAGGTTGAACGGCGCCTCCTGCAGCGGCGCCAGGTCGGCGGCGGTCACGTCCCGCCGGATATGCAGTTGCTTGATCATCATGGACGGCAGTACTCAGACAAAATCAACGAAATGCAAACCGGTCAACCGGCGCTGCTCACCACGATGCGGCAGCGCTGGCCTTCCGCCAGGAAGGGGAGAATGAGCTTTTCCAGGCTGTCGCCGTCCCATTCCTCGTCGATGACATAGGGAATGTTCATCTCGAAAGCATGGCCGAGATTGTTCATCTCGGTCTTGAACAGGCCATAGAGCACATTGGTCATTTCCGACACGGCGTCATGCAGCATGGAGCGGTCGGGTTCGGCCGTCACGCCATAGCTGGCGAGCACCTTGGCAACGACGGTGCGGTCGAATGCCGTGACGAAGCAGCCGTGATTGTGGCTGCCCTGATTGATCTCCATGACGCCGATCAGGCAATTACTGGGCGGCAGCGGCTCCTTCTGCACGCTCCACGGCCTGATCTCGGTGCTGACCTTGAAGGTGTCATGCAATGTGGTGCGGATCGCATCCTCGAGGATGTCCGCGACCTGCAAGTCGAGTGCGAGCGGTTTATCCGGCATGTTCGCTCCGCCATTTGACGACATCGCCAAGCTTGCTGATCAGGCCGTCGGGCTGGAAGGGCTTGGTGATGAAGGCCGTCGCCCCGGCTTTCAGCGCCTTGATGATGTTCTTGTCCTCGGATTCCGCCGTCAGCATGACGATCGCGGTTTTGCTGTGACGCTTGTCGCCCCGTAGCAGGCATAGCAGATCATAGCCGTTGAGCTTGGGCATACTCCAGTCGAGCAGCAGGATATCGTAGGGCTTGTTGTCGTTCTGCGCCTGATTGGTCTTGCTTAGCGCGTCCTCGCCGTCGCTCGCGAAATCGATCGCGGTCACGCCATGCGTCTTGAGCGCCGTACTCACCATCTGACGCAGCAAGAAATGGTCATCAACGACCAGAAAGCGCAATTGTGCAAGTTCCATACGCCAGCGCCTATCATAGAGCTGAACCAAGCTTCCTTTATCGGTCAGGCAGGGTTAAGGGCGGGTTAAGGTGGCCGTGCCTTGTAAAGGATTATTGGGGTATGCAGCACATTTTGCGGTTACAATGCAGTTACTTTGGGCTGCAAATGGCGTTGATAAAACTTGCCAGCCTGAAATCCAGTGCGGTCAACCCGCCTGCGTCATGCGTCGTCAGGCTGATATTGACCCGGTTATAGCTATTTGACCAGTCGGGGTGATGGTTCAGTTTCTCGGCCCGCAGCGCCACCTGGGCCATGAAGCCAAAGGCGGCGGCGAAATCCTTAAAAACGAATTGTTTGACCAGGTTGTTGCCGCTGATCTGCCACGGTTCCTTTAGCGTAGCATTGAGCGCGACACAGGCCGTTGCCGCTGCTGTCGCGGTGAGTATGGTGCGTTCTGTCATGCTGCTCTCCTGCCGGTTTTAGTTTCTTGACCAGGGGCCGGATTCTTGTTGCCCTCATGATCAAGCATCGCGCGGTTGCGGTGTCTTGCCAAGTGGGGAGGGAAACATGGCTGAACAGAAACCAACGGAAAAAGCGCCATTGCCGCCAGGTCGGTTGCAAACCGGCGATGTGCATATCGATGTCACGCAGATCGTGGCGCAAGCGCCGCTGTGGCAGCGCAAGGGGCCGAAGCCGGCGGGCACAGAGCCAAAGTAAGGCGGTGTGACGCCAAACAGAAAAGAGCCGGGCAACCGGCTCTTTTTTATTGGGTCTTCAATGATGTCCTCACGCCGCGAACTGCTCGCGCGTCTTGGCGAATTTGATCTTCGGATTCTCGTCGATCGTCTTGTTGAGGTGCCAGCTGTTGCGCGCGAGGAAAACCAGCGCGCCGTCATGGTCTTCAGCGAGACTACCGCGCTGGGTTTCAGCGAATTGCTTCATGATGACGGGATCGTCGCTGGTGACCCAGCGGGCGGCATCGATACCCGCCGTCTCGAAACGAGCGGCGAGACCATATTCCGCCTCGATCCGCGCGGCCAGCACCTCGAACTGCAGCTGGCCGACCACGCCGACCACCCAGTCCGAGCCGAGCAGCGGCTTGAAGACTTGCGACGCGCCCTCTTCGGCAAAATGTTCGAGCGCGCGGCGCAGATGCTTGACCTTCATCGGGTCGCCGATATTGACGCGCTGGATCAATTCCGGCGCGAAGCTCGGCACGCCGGT
>JBDHTV010000184.1:0-3755 GCA_039808825.1 Bdellovibrionales bacterium
ATGGGCGCGGTGGAAGCGGCGCTACTCGGCGCCAAGAGCGGCGAGCATATCGTCGCGTCCAAATTCATCTTCGGCACAACCAAGCGCAACCTGATCGATCTGGCGCAGGAACGCGGCGTCGGCGTGACATTTATCGACGGGCGCGACCCGCAGGCCTGGGAAAGCGCCATCAAGCCCGGCAAGACGCGCATCTTCTTCTTCGAACCCGTCGGTAATCCCGGCATGGAGCGCACGGATACCAAAGCCGTTGCCACCATCGCGCACAAGCAGGGCCGCGACATCCTGACGGTTGCCGACCATTCGATGACGCCGCTCGACCGCGCACTCAGCAACGGCGCGGATATCGTCGCGTTCTCCACCACCAAACTGCTTGGCCTCGGCATCGACAATGGCGGCGCGGTCCTGATGTCCCAGCCCGGGCTTGAGCGGCTGCAGCGCCTGTTCCCCGACCAGCCCACCGGTTTTCCCGTGCTGACGAAAGTGGCGCGCAAGGGCTGGACGCAAAGCCATCGCGGCGCGCACGCCATGTTGCAGCGCGCGGCGTTGAGCGCCTTGCGTGTGCAACGGCAGACGGCGACAGCGACGGCCCTGGCGCAAGCGCTGCAGCAGCAGCCAGCCCTTCAGGTGCGCAGCACCGCGCTTGATCCCGCCGCGCCTGCAACCGCGCGCAGCCCCGTCTTTGCGCTCGATCTCGGTACGCAAGACAAGGCCTTCCGCTTTATCGACGCGTTGGCGGCACGCGGCATCGGGATCGTCAATAATTTCGGCAGCGCCCGCACGACCGTCATCCATCCCGGCACCACGACGCAAAGCTCGCTTTCAGCACAGCAGCAGGCGGAACAGGGCATTAGCCCCGGCCTGGTACGCGTTTCGGTCGGCGTGGAAGGACTGCCCTTTCTCAAAAAGGCATTTACCCAGGCGCTGACGCCGTAATATCGCCTAGCCCGCCGCCATATGGCTATGCCAGCCGAGCTGCAGCCGGACCGAACGTTCGGCCACCAGTTCATGCGTACCGCGCTTGAGCACGGCGAAGCCATTGGCGCAGGACACGACATAATGGCGGCCATCCGGCAGGAAAGCGAGCCCGCTCGGCTTGCGGAAATCGTGCGGCAGCAGATCGAGCGTCTGCATCGCGCCGGCCTTGCCGCCATAACAGAGCTGATCTTTGAAGGTCGTGGGCAGCAGATATTGCTGCGCTGTTTCATCATACGCCACCGTGGTGCCGGAGCTGACGAAACGCGCGGCATTATAAAACTCCGGCGGGCAGGCCTTATCCGCCCCCTCGGCGAACAGCGGATTGTCGTGTACTGCCGCATGGGAGCGCAACAGCGCAGGAAAACGCGACAGATAAATATCGCCCGCCGCCGTCGGCGCGATATGGCCTTGCGGGCCGTTGTTCGTATCCGAAACCAGCGCAGTGAGCGCATGACGCGCCGTATCAATCGCGGCGACCGCACCCGGGAAATAGCGCATATTGCCCGCCGCCAGTGTCAGCTGCTGCTGCCAGTTTGTCGTGCGGAAATGCTGATAAGGGCCGGAAGCGTAATATGCGCCGTAATGGCCGACATAGAGCGTTTTCATATCGGGCGCGAGCGCCAGCTCATGCGCCTGGAAGCCATGCGAGGAAAAACTGTCCATCAGCTTGAGTGTCGCCCCGTCATAAATGGCGACCCGATCATGCGCGCCTTCCTGCTGGCGGTTGACCGTCAGCGCGAAGCTGCCGGGATGCACCCACGGGATGATATGGCCGCCAAAGAGTGTTCCTTCCGGCGGCAGCGCATAGGCGGTTATCGTCAGCGTCTCGACATCGAGCGCATAGCAGACCGAGGCCACGCCGCGCGTGACGAGAATGAGCTGATCGCCCCAGAAAGCGCCGGTATGCAACAGCCCCGGCACCCAGACCCGGCGCACATGACTCCCATCCGCCGCCACAATCGTCAGCAAGGTGCGATAGTCCTTGAAATAGGCTGCGCCCAGTGCCGGGATGGTGACATCCTCAACGGCCTCCTGGTCTGTCCAATGCAAATCCTCGGTCTTGTGGTAACCGACCAGATCGTTCGTCTCCGGCGTAATCGCGCAATAGCGCAGTTTCGCTGCAGCGCCACGCGCCCAGGACGGCAGCGCCAGCGCGCCCAGACCGGCAACGCCCGCGGCAAGAAAATGACGGCGCGACAGCTGCAAACCCAATTTCCCGGACATCGGCTAGCCCTCTGGCAAAAACGACTCGGTGGTGACTATTCTATAATCATATGCCCATGGTTCCATAGAGCAACCACAAGGCTTCGATCCACGGCCTTGCCACCACTAACCGTCAATCAGACAAATTCGATTTAAATTGCATACAAGCTCCATACAGCTTTAACGCGTGCTCGATAAACTGAAGCAAACCCACAAAAAAAGCTTGGCGATCACCTGGTGCGGGAACACCCATGTCGGATTTTTACCGGAGCGGAACGCGGCCGCCGCCTGCCCTGCGCACGAGCGGGCCGAGCTCCTATAAGCTGCGGAAGGACCCGGAGGTCAAACTGCTGCGCGTCAGCAAGCGCAAACCGCGCCGCAGCCGCGTGCTCCACGGCGCCGGCACCTGGAAAATCGCCTATGCCGACTTTGCCACCGCGATGATGGCTTTCTTCATGCTCTTGTGGATGATGGTGGCGCTGAAGCCGGAACAGAAAGTCGGCCTCGCGACCTATTTCGACCCGCAGACGCTGACCTTCGCCAAGACGAGCGGCGCGGGCGGCATTCTCGGCGGCCGCTCGATTGCGGAAGAAGGCTCGTCCGTTGCGTCCTATGCGCCCAAAAGCAGCGCCGACAAGCTCAACCAGACGCGCGATGAAGAAGCCAAGCCGGGTTCGGTCTTGAAAGACCATACCGAAGCGCCAGCGCCCGCCGCGCAACCGCCGTCTAAGAGCGAAGCCGACAAGCGCATTATGCAATGGCTCGAAAAACGCTGGACCCAGCTGCAAGCGCCGAGCCTGACGGAAGAGGACAAGCGCAAGATCAGCGAACAGGTGGAAGCGGCGGAGTTCCGCAAGGCCGCGGACGATCTGCATCAGGCTATTCAGAACAGCGCCGACGGTGCCCAGCTCGAGAAGAATCTCCTCATCGAGCAAACGCCGGAGGGGCTGCGCATCCAGCTGGTCGATCAGGAGCGCACGCCGATGTTCGCGCTCGGCAGCACCGAGCTCAACGACACCGCTAAAAAACTGATTACGCTCGTCGTGCAGGCGATCAAGAATCTGCCGCACAAAATCGCGATCACGGGCCATACGGACGGCAATCCCTATCGCGCCGCCAGCTATAGCAACTGGGACCTTTCTGTCGGCCGGGCCAATGCCAGCCGCCGTCTGCTGATCGATAACGGGCTTGACGGCAATCGCATCGCCAGCGTCGTCGGCAAGGCCGACACCGAGCATTTAATCATGGACGATCCGCTCGCCCCGGCTAATCGCCGGATCAGCTTCTTGCTGCTGCGCCTGCGCCCGGTTACAAGCCAGCCGTCCGATCCGGCACCGGCGCCTTCAGCCGTGCCGTAACCCGCGGAGCGGCACCGTATCGTTGTCAGGACGCGGCGGCGGTGCGCCCGCCGCCTGACCGCAATGCTCCGTGGCGGATTTCTGGAAAATCCGCTCGAGAATATCTGGGATTTCGAACACCGCGCGATTGTCGATCTTTTGTGTATTGGCGCGGTAGCGCGCCAGATCGCGCGTGAGCTCCGTCACAGCGCGACGCACGTCGCGGAAATGCCGGATGAC
>JBDHTV010000185.1:0-3675 GCA_039808825.1 Bdellovibrionales bacterium
GCGAGCTGCGCCCCGAGGAATTGCAGGAAATCGACGAGCGTGTGCCGCATTATGTGCGTCTGGCAAAGAGTTATAAGCTTGTTTAACTGCGGGTTATTAGAAGCGCGCAGATAAAATAATACAAACCCAAATAAGCCAACATAGCTAGAATTGTGAAAGCGTATTTTGCAATACGATTATTTGTAGCTCTAAAGATATATACGTTTGTATGTCCTGAAATGACAATAAGTGCCCCACCAAGAGCTCCACCCATAAAGATAGCGGGTAGAAGCATCCAGCACCATACATACTCCCACCACTTTAGCAGTGGGACGATCGATATAACCTCGTCGTCAATCCGCAATCTTGGGACGACGTCCCCCAGAGTTGGCTGTATAACTATTTTGACTATACTTCCTGTATCATCTTCTATTGGGTAGCCCCCATTTTCTTTTTTAATTTCTTTTCCATTACAGAAAATCCTTGGCCATATTTGCCATTCGCCAAGCCTCACCGTCAGTCGCCGCTGAGAGAAGTTCTTAAATGGAAGCGGGTATTCTTTTATCAAAATTACCTATTCCCTGGATCAGTATCGTTCATATTCTCGGACGATGTACTGATCTTCTCTTCCGCCATATGTTTGAGATTGGCGCGCAGATAGTCCCAGCCGGTGACCAGCGTCAGCACGCCCGCGACCCACAAGCAGATGGAGCCAATGAAAATCGCGGGAATGGCATCTGGCGAGAACTTGCCGATAACGAGGAAAGAAAGCGCGAAGAATTGCGTCGCGGTTTTCCATTTTGCGAGCTTGCTGACCGGCACGCTGATCTTCACTTCGGCGAGGAACTCGCGCAGGCCGGAAACGGCAACCTCGCGCAGCAGGATAATGATGGCTGGCACCAGCGTCGGCCCTTCGATGGTGCGGATATTGACCAGCACGAGCAACACGGCCGCGACCAGCAGCTTGTCGGCTATGACATCCATCACCTTGCCGAAGCTTGAAACCAGCGATTGCTTGCGCGCCAGATAGCCATCGAGCCAGTCGGTAAAGGCCGCGAGCACGAACAGTACAAGCGCGACCCAGGCCGCCCATGAGGCTTCAACCAGCATCAGCGCCAAAATCACGGGGATAACCGCGATACGCGCCATGGTGAGTTGATTGGGCAGATGTTCCAGCATGTGTCGTACGGCCTTGTGTTAAGGGATAATTCCCATATTCGTTCAAGAGTTTAGAACAAAATTACGCATTGTGAAAATAATTGTATATGCGCGCGGCGATTTGCGCGCTGATGCCCGGCACGAGACGCAAATCAGCCTCCCCCGCCTGCGCCACCGCCTTGGCGGAGCCGAAATGGTGTAAAAGCGCCTTTTTGCGCACCGCGCCGATACCGGGCACGCCATCGAGCGGCGTGGCAGTAATCGCCTTGGCCCGCTTCTGGCGATGGGCGCCGATGACATAACGGTGGGCTTCATCGCGCAGGCGCTGCAAATAGTACAAGACCGGGTCGTTATGCGGCAGCATAAAGGGCTCCCGCCCTGGCATGAAGAAGCGCTCGCGCCCGGCATCGCGGTCCGGCCCCTTGGCAATGCCGACGACGGTGATGTCGCTGACACCTTCCTCTGCCATCACCTGCAGTACGCTATTGAGCTGCCCCTGCCCGCCATCAATCAGCAGCAAGTCCGGCCATTGCGCGGTTTTGCGCTCCGGATCTTCCTCCTGCAAACGGCGCAGACGGCGCGTCAGCACTTCGCGCATCATGGCGAAATCGTCGCCGGGTTGGAAATCGGCAGCCTCGCCACGAATAGAAAATTTACGATAGGATTTTTTATCGAAGCCATCCGGCCCCGCGACGATCATCGCGCCGACGGCGTTGCTGCCCTGAATGTGCGAATTGTCATAAACCTCGATACGACGTGGCGGCTCCGCCATGCCGAATATATCGGCGACGCCTTGCAGGAGCTGGCGCTGCGTCGCGCTCTCCGCCATGCGCCGCTGCAACGCCGCGCGCGCATTGGTCAGCGCGTGATCGACCAGCCGTTTCTTGTCGCCACGTTGCGGCATATGGATATCGACCACGTGGTCGCTGCGTTCGGCCAGGGCCTCGCCGAGCAACGCCGCATCGTCCGGCATGATATTGAGCAACAATTGCGGCGGCGCAGGCCGGTCGACATAAAACTGTGCGAGGAATGACGACAAGACTTCGCCAATCGGCGTCTCGGCATCGTGCTGCGGGAAATAGCTGCGCGTGCCGAAATTGCGGTCGGCACGAAAAAAGAACATCTGGATCGCGACCTGCCCGGCTTCCTGCACCGCCGCGATGATGTCGGCATCGCCGATGCCCGCGACATTGATATCCTGCCGCGACTGGATCAGCGTCAGCACCTTGATGCGGTCGCGCAACTTCGCGGCCAATTCATAATCGAGCGCATCGCTTGCGACTTGCATCTGCTGAGCGAGTTGCTGCTGGATGGCGCTGTTCTTGCCGCTCAGAAAGTCGCGCGCCTCGTTCGCCTGTTCGGCATATTGCGCGATGGAGACCTTGCCCACGCAGGGCGCGGTGCAGCGCTTAATGTGATATTGCAGACAGGGCCGCGTGCGGCTTTTAAAAATCGCATCGGAGCAATTGCGCAGCATGAAGCCGCGCTGCAACAGCACGACCGTTTCCGTCACCGCCTGACCCGACGCGAATGGCCCGAAATACCAGCCCTTGCGGCTGCGCGGCCCGCGATGTTTGACCAACGCAGGAAAATCATGGTCTTGCGCGATCAGGATGTAAGGAAAACTTTTATCGTCGCGCAGCAGCACATTATAGCGCGGCTGCAGCTTGCGGATGAGGTTTGCTTCGAGCAGCAACGCCTCAGCCTCTGTATGCGTGACGACCAGTTCCATCGTGCGGGTCAGCGCCACCATGCGCTGCAATCGATTAGGCAGGCGCGCGCGTTGCGTATAGCTGGTTACGCGCTTCTTCAGGTTCTTGGCCTTACCGACATAGAGCACATCGCCGGACTGGTTCAGCATCCGGTACACGCCCGGGTGCTCCGGCATGGTACGCAGGTGGATGCGGATGACGTCCGCCCCGGCTTCAAATCCGGCTTTCGGCTTGGCTATGGTCGGTTTCGCGCTGCTCATTTGTTAAGATATAGAGCCATTTGCCGGATTGAGACAGGTCTAGTTATCCACAGACTCTGCGGATAAAGCTGTGGATAATTTACGGATAAGTTCTGCATAACATTTGTATAAGCCTGATTGCGGTTCAGGGAAAGTTCTGCGAATATCCGGGCCGCAACTTTCATAACAGGCTGTTTTTCCATGAGCATATCCGCCCGCCTCGCCGAACTCGGCATTTCCTTGCCCACGCCGCCCGCGCCGGTGGCCGCCTACGTGCCCTTTGTGCGTGAAGGCAATCTCATGTTCGTTTCCGGACAAATCCCGAGCAAGGACGGCAAGGTGCAGTTTACCGGCAAGCTTGGCGATGGCGTCAGCACGGCGCAGGGTCAGGAAGCGGCGCGGCTCTGCGCCATCAACCTGCTGGCGCAGGCGCAGGTAGCGGTCGGGCTCGAGAATGTCACACGTGTGGTCAAGCTGGGTGGTTTTGTCGCTTGCACGCCGGGTTTCACCGAACATCCGCAGGTGATGAACGGCGCTTCGGAACTGATGCAGGCCGTGTTCGGCGATGCCGGGCGCCATGCCCGCGC
>JBDHTV010000186.1:0-3607 GCA_039808825.1 Bdellovibrionales bacterium
GGGCATTTTGCCCCCAATAAAACAGCCCTTTTCTTGAAAGTTATTGCCCATGACCGCCACTGCCGCCCGCGCCACCCCTGCCGCCGCCTGCGACCATCAATTGCTCGCGAACGCCATCCGCTTCCTCGCCATCGACGCGGTCGAGCAGGCCAAATCCGGGCATCCCGGCATGCCGATGGGCATGGCCGATGTCGCGACCGTGCTGTACCAGAAGTTTTTGAAATTCAACCCCTTGGACCCGCACTGGCCGGATCGCGACCGTTTCGTGCTCTCCGCCGGTCATGGCTCGATGCTGCTTTACGCCGTCAACTACCTGGCCGGCTACCAGCATATGACGCTCGATGAGATCAAGCGCTTCCGCCAATGGGGCAGCAAGACCCCGGGCCACCCTGAGAACGAGGTCGATCTCGGCATCGAAACCACGACCGGCCCGCTCGGACAGGGCATCGCCACCGCCGTCGGCATGGCGCTCGCCGAGCGTATCCTCGCCGCGCGTTTCGGGCAGGAGCTGGTCGATCACCACACTTATGTCATCGCGTCCGACGGCGACTTGATGGAAGGCATCAGCCACGAAGCCGCCTCCTTCGCCGGGCACCTCAAGCTCAACAAGCTGATCGTCTATTATGACGACAACAATATCTCGATTGATGGGCCGACCAGCCTGTCTTTCACCGACAACACGCTCGAACGCTTCAAATCATACGGCTGGGCGGTGCAGCAGATCGATGGCCACGACCCTGCCGCCATTGCCGCCGCGACCGAGATCGCACTGAAGGCGGATCGTCCAAGCCTCATCGCCTGCCGCAGCACCATCGGCTTCGGTTCGCCGGGCAAGGCAGGCAGCAAGGATTCGCATGGCTCGCCGCTCGGTGCGGCGGAAACCGCCGCGACGCGCGCGGCGCTTAAATGGGGCCATGAGCCCTTCACCGTGCCTGATAATGTTTTGAACGCCTGGCGTGGCTTCGCGGCGCGCAACCAGGCCGCCTATAGCGCCTGGCAGCAGCGCCATCAGCAGAGCGCGCAGCGCACGGCGTTCGCCGCGGCGCTGAGCGGCGATACGCCCGCGACCGTGACGCCCGCTCTGCAAGCGTTGTGTGACAAGATCGCGGCGGACAAGCCCGCGCGCGCCACGCGCCAATGTTCGGGCGATGTGCTCGATGTGCTGGTGCCGCTCATCCCGGAACTGATGGGCGGCTCGGCCGACCTGACCGGCTCGGTCAATACCCAGGTCAAGAATTTCGCCGCCATCACGGCCGATAATTTCAGCGGCCGCTATATCCATTACGGCGTGCGCGAGCATGGCATGGCCGCGGCGATGAACGGCATGGCGCTGCATGGCGGCGTCATTCCCTATGCCGGCACCTTCCTGCAATTCGCCGATTATTGCCGCCCGGCCATCCGCCTCTCGGCCTTGATGCGCCAGCGCGTGGTCTATGTCATGACCCATGACAGCATCGGCCTCGGCGAAGACGGCCCGACCCACCAGCCGGTCGAGCATCTCGCCAGCCTGCGCGCCATGCCGAACCTCTATGTCTTCCGTCCCTGCGACGGCATCGAGACGGCGGAATGCTGGGCGATGGCGCTCGCGCTGCGCGCAGCGCCGAGCCTCTTGAGCCTGACGCGCCAGAACCTGCCAACGCTGCGCGGCGCCGGTACGGAGAATTTGACCGCGAAGGGTGCCTATGTCCTGCAGGACGCCGAAGGCACGCGGCAGGTCACGCTGTTGGCGACGGGCTCGGAAGTGCATCTTGCGGTGCAGGCGCGCGCCGAACTCGCCAAGCAGGGCATCAAGGCGGCCGTGGTTTCCATGCCATGCTGGGAACTGTTTGAAGCCCAGAGCGCTGAATATAAAGCGCAAGTGCTGGGCACCGCGCCGCGTATCGCGGTCGAAGCCGCGATCGGTTTTGGCTGGGAACGCTATATTGGCGACAAGGGCGTCTTTATCGGCATGAAGAGCTTCGGCGCTTCGGCCCCGGCCCCGACGCTCTATGAAAAATTCGGCATCACCACCGCGGCCATTGTCGCGGCGGCGCAGAAGCTTATTTAAGTTCTGACTCAACAGGAGAAGAGAAAATGGCAGTCCGTGTTGCTATCAATGGGTTTGGCCGTATCGGCCGTCTGGTCTATCGCGCGCTGATCGAATCCGGTCGGCAAGATATCGATGTCGTCGCGATCAACGACCTCGCCGACACCAACACCAACGCACATTTGTTGAAGTATGATTCCGTGCATGGCCGTTTCGGCGGCACGGTTGCGGCGGAAGCCGATCACCTGCTCGTCAACGGCAAGAAGCTGCTCGCGGTGCAGGTCGCCGATCCGGCCAAGCTGCCCTGGGGCGAGCTCAAGATTGATGTCGCGCTCGAATGTTCGGGCCGCTTCACCAAGCGCGACGATGCGGCCAAGCATCTGACCGCGGGCGCCAAGAAGGTGCTGATCTCCGCCCCCGCGACGGACGAAGACATCACCGTCGTCTACGGCATCAACCACGACAAGCTGCAGGCTGCGCACACGGTCGTCTCGAACGCGTCCTGCACCACCAACTGCCTCGCGCCGGTCGCGTCCGTGCTGCACAAGGCGGTCGGCATCGAGCATGGCTTCATGACCACGATCCACTCCTATACCGGCGACCAGCGCGTGGTCGATACCATGCATAGCGATCTGCATCGCGCCCGCGCCGCCGCGCTCTCGATGATCCCGACCACCACCGGCGCGGCGAAAGCCGTCGGCAAGGTGCTGCCGGAACTGAAGGGCAAGCTCGACGGCACTTCCGTGCGCGTCCCGACTCCGAACGTCTCGGTCGTCGATTTCAAATTCGTCGCGTCGCGCGCCACGACGGTCGATGAGATCAACAACGCCATCCTCGCCGCGTCGAACGGCGCGCTGAAGGGTATCCTCGGCACCTATACCGAGCCGCTGGTCTCGACCGATTTCAACCACGATCCGCATTCCTCGATCTTCGCGCTCGGCGAAACCAAGGTCATCGGCGGCACCTTCGTGCGAGTCATGAGCTGGTATGACAATGAATGGGGCTTCTCGAACCGCATGGGCGACACGGCGGTCGCGATGATGGCGGCCAAGTAAACCGCTAGGACGGCGTTTGCGTCGTCGCGTGCCGGGCTTTGAAGCTTCGGTAACAGTCGGCGCAAACGACGGCACGGTTATTGAACTGTTCGAAGGCGGGCGTGAGCCCGCCTTCTTGCTGAAATACGGTCTCGCAGGCATTACACCAGGCCTGCAGATCTTCGGGTTCGCTGCTATTCTCGATAAACCCGACCGTCTGACCCTGGGCGGCCAGAATATGGCAGCACACCACCGCCCCCGGCCTGACGCCATGCTTTTGGCAATCCAGATATGATTGTGCCATCGCCGCCTCGTTTTGCTCGAACCGCAAATACCATAACAAGCCGCGGGAACCCCGGCGACAGACCTTTTTGCTTCCGGTGCCGGGGCAAAATACGTTAAACTGCCGGTTTGCAGCAGGCAGATGGCGCATGAGCGAACATCATAGCGTATTGACCGAAGAGCAGCTCGCTCCGCCCTTGCCGGGCGCGGCGCAGCTGGCGCTGACGCGCTGGCTGATCTTCGTCGAGCAGAATCTGCGCTGGTG
>JBDHTV010000187.1:0-3598 GCA_039808825.1 Bdellovibrionales bacterium
CAGCAGCAGCGTGAAAATCAGTTGTCGGCGCATCGTAAACCTGTTTTCTCTAGAGCCAGATTCTTAAAGGATATATCTTGCTTAAGCGTCTCTGGGAAAATTTGCAAATGGCGCTGCGCCCGGCCTGGCAGCGGCCGGAGGTGGTGGCATTGTACGGCGCCGTCGCCATGCAGGCCCGGCAACCGGCATTTTATCGCACCGGCGGTGTGCCGGATACGATTGATGGCCGCTTTGACTTGCTCACCCTGCATCTGGTGCTGCTGCTATGCCGCTTGCAGGGGCAGGGCAGGGCGGCGGAACATATGCGCCAGCACCTTTTCGACCTGCTGGCTGCCGATATGGACCGCAATTTGCGTGAGCTCGGCGTCGGCGACATGGGCATCAGCCGCCGCGTCAAAGTAATGGGGCAGGCCTTCTGGGGCCGCCTTGCGGCCTACGATGCGGCCTTGCAGACCGCGGCAGAGCAACGGCAAAGCGCCTTGATGACCGCGCTCGATAAAAACCTCTATGGCACGGTGCCGGGAACGGAAGCCATGCTGGCACAGATGGCGCGTTATGTGCTCACCATACGGGATTCGCTTGACCGCCAGCCGCTGACGCTTATTTTGAGCGGTAAGCTGAATTTTCCCGATTTTGAGAGTGAAAATGCCGGACAGGCCGCAAGAGAATGAATTCACCCGCTGGCTGGAAGTCGATAAAATCCCGCCGCGAGGCCAGCAACTGACGATTGTCGCCAGGCCGGAAGAGTGCGTCGCGCTGGCGCACCGTCTGGGCCTGCTGGAATTGTCGTCGCTGGCCGCGACGCTGGATGTGCATCGCGCTGCCGACGGCGTGTCCTATATAGTGAGCGGTAAACTGTCCGCCAAAGTTGTGCAGCAATGCGTGGTCTCGCTGACGCCGCTGGCTGCGGAAATCGACGAACCTGTCTCCGGCCAGTTCATGCCGCCGAATATGCTCGCCGAATCAGGCGGCAGTACCGAAATCACCGATGGACTAGATGAACCGGGTGAACCGATCATCAACGGCGCGATTGATTTGGGCGAACTGGTCACCCAGCATCTGGCGCTCGGGCTGGACCCGTATCCGCGCCAACAGGGCATCGAAATCGCCTTGCCGAAGGCCGCCGCAGCGGCGCCGGACCGGCAAAAACCCTTCGCCGGATTAGCGGGGTTGATGCAGGAAAAGCAAAAAGACGATAAAAAATAATTGGTTAGCCGTTTACTGGCTGCGGTTGTTACGATTAATTTTGCTTGCACTCTCCGCTATTTTTCGCCTAAAAACACCGCAACGCGCAGCATCGTTTAGGTCTGCGTGCGCACATATTTGCAGAATTGGGTACTACCATGGCCGTTCCTAAGAAAAGAACCTCGAAGTCGAAGCGCGACATGCGCCGTTCGCATCATGCTGTCAGCGCGGGCGCGCATCAGGAATGCCCCAACTGCGGTGAAACCAAGCGCCCGCACCATGTGTGCGACGCCTGCGGCTATTACGATGGCCGCGAAGTGAAGTCTGCCAAGACCGCAGCTTAATCGCTTGCCGTGCCCAAAGCCAACCGCACGGTCATCGCGCTCGACGCAATGGGCGGCGACCACGCGCCGAAAAGCGTAATCGCTGGCGCAGCCCTTGCAGCGGAGCGTCATCCGCAGGTTGAATATCTGATTTATGGCGACGAGGCGGCGGTCAAGCCGCTGCTCGCGCAATACCCGCAGCTCGCCAAAATCAGCACTTTCCATCACACGCCGGATCGTGTTGGCAACGATACCAAGCCGTCCATCGCGCTGCGGCAGGGCCGCAATTCCAGTATGCGCCTCGCCATCAACGCCGTGCAGCGCGGCGAGGCGACCTGCATCGTCTCCGGCGGCAATACCGGCGCGCTGCTGGCGATGGCCAAATTCGTGCTGCGGACTTTACCGGGCATCGACCGTCCAGCCATGGCCTCCTTCGTGCCGACCATCGTCGGCGAAACCGTCATGCTCGATCTCGGTGCCAATGTCGAAACCGACGCCGAAAACCTTGTCCAGTTCGCGATCATGGGCGCGATTTTCGCCCGTGCCGCGCTCGGTATTCCGGACCCTACTATCGGCTTGCTCAATGTCGGCGTCGAGGATGTGAAGGGCCGTGAAGATCTGCGCACCGCCGCGGTGCAATTGCGCGACAAGACGCTACCCGGCCGCTTCGTCGGCTTTGTGGAAGGCGACGATATTCCGGCCGGTACGGTCGATGTCGTGGTCGCCGACGGCTTCACCGGCAATGTCGCGCTCAAGACGTTGGAAGGAACGGCGCGGCTGATGGCCCATTTCATGCGCCAGAGCTTCCAATCCTCGCTGCTCGCCAAGTTGGGCTATCTGCTGGCGCGCGGCGCGATGACGCGCATGAAGCACCGTATCGATCCGCGCCGCTACAATGGCGCGATGTTTCTCGGCCTCGAAGGCGTCTGCGTCAAAAGCCACGGCGGCACTGACCACGAAGGTTTCGCCAACGCCATCTCGGTCGCGGCCGACCTTGCCGCCGAACAATTCAATGATAAGATTCGTGCCGAGCTGGCACGTCATTATGAAGCCAGCGAAGACCCGGACACGCCCGACCTGCTGGTTCCCGAAGCCGAAAGCGCCGCGCAATGAGCTCCATGATTCGTTCTGTGATCGCTGGCTGCGGCCATGCCCTGCCTGCCCGCGCCGTCAGTAATGACGAACTCGCCAAAACCGTCGATACGTCTGATGAATGGATCAAGCAGCGCACCGGCATCGGTCAGCGTTATATTGCCGATGCCGGCGAAACCACCGCGGTGCTCGCCGCGCGTGCCGCGCAGCAGGCTCTGGCCAATGCAGGCATTGCCGCCGATGCGGTCGATACGATTATCGTCGCGACAACCACGCCGGAACGGACATTCCCGGCCACCGCCGCGCTGGTGCAGGCAACGCTCGGCGTGAGCCAAGGGTTTGCGTTCGATGTGCAGGCGGTCTGCTCGGGCTTCGTCTATGCCCTGGCGGTCGCCGATAATTTTATCCGTCTCGGTCAGTCGCGCTGCGCCATCGTCATTGGTGCCGAAACTTTTACCCGCCTGTTGGACTGGAACGACCGTGGCACCTGCGTGCTGTTCGGCGACGGTGCTGGCGCGGTCGTGTTGCGGCCCGCGAGCGGGAAGGGCGACAAGACCGATCGCGGCATCCTTTCCACGCATTTGCATACTGACGGCAAGAACTGGGACAAGCTCTACACCACCGGCGGCGCGGGCAGCACCGGCACGACCGGCACGGTGAAAATGGAAGGGCAGGAGGTGTTCCGCTATGCCGTCCGCTACCTCGCGGAAGTTGTCGATGAAGCGCTGGCTGCCAATGCCATGCAGCCGAACGAAATCGACTGGCTGGTCCCGCACCAGGCGAATAAGCGCATTATCGACGGTACCGCGAAGAAATTGAACCTGCCTGCCGAGCGCGTAATTCTGACGGTGGGCGAACACGCCAACACCTCCGCCGCATCCATTCCGCTCGCGCTCTCTACGGCGGTACAGGATGGCCGTATCAAGCCCGGCCAAATCGTGCTGCTCGACGCCATGGGCGCGGGCCTCACCTGGGGTGCCGCGCTGGTGCGGATGTAA
>JBDHTV010000188.1:0-3586 GCA_039808825.1 Bdellovibrionales bacterium
CGCCCTGCGTGGTGTCATCAGTATCGCCCTCAATATGTCGATGCTGATGGGTGGCTTGAGTGACTCGATCCAATCCGGCCAGCCGAGTGTCAGGTTGCTGCCGCCGGAAAAAGAGCCGTCAACCATACCGCGCCGCAAGCTGGCAACCCTCGCGGAAGAATATCTCGACAGCACGTCCGTTTATCAGACCAACACCAACGTCATGCTCGGCGACAAAAGCTACCAGCTGGCCTTCAGCTACCGCTACGAGCGGGGCTGGCTGCTGCGGCACGCCATGCCCTTTGCCACGCTGTGCCTGGGCGGGCTGGCAGTGATCTTGTTGAGCGTCTACATGGTCGGGGTCAACCGGTTGCACCGTGCCAAGCGCGCCGCCGAGGCAGCGAACGAAGCCAAGAGCGACTTCCTCGCCAATATGAGCCATGAAATCCGTACCCCGATGAACGGGCTGCTCGGCATGACGAGTTTGCTGCTCGATACCACCCTGACCACGCAGCAGCGCCATTGGACGGAAGTGGTGCAGCAATCGGCCGAGTCGCTGCTCGACGTCATCAACGACATTCTCGATATTTCGAAGATTGAAGCCAACCAGCTCGCGCTCGAGCATGTGCCGTTTGACCTGCAGGCCATGATGGTCAAGGTGACCGATCTGCTCTATCTGCGCGCCCGCAACAAGAATATCCAGCTGCTGATTGATTTCCAGCGCGGCTTGCCGCGCTATGTCGTGGGTGACCCGCTGCGGCTGCGCCAGATCATCATCAACCTCGCGGGCAACGCGATCAAATTCACCGAGAACGGCCATGTCATCATTCGCGTGCTCGGCATGTCGATCGGCACCGAGCAGCTGCGGCTCATTTTCGCGGTCGAGGATACCGGCATCGGCATCGCGCACGACAAGATCGGCAGTATTTTCGAAAAATTCACCCAGGGCGAAGAATCAACGACGCGTCGTTACGGCGGCACGGGCCTCGGTCTCACCATCAGTAAATACCTCGTCGAGGTGATGGGCGGCCAGATCGAGGTGCACAGCGAACTCGGCAAAGGCTCGACCTTCAGCTTCTCCGTGGTGCTGCCGCTTGATAAGAGCGGTAGTAATAAAGCGGATAGCCGCAGCATCAAGGATGCGCGGGCCCTGGTCGTCGACCCATCTGAAGTCGCGCGCAACATCACGATCAAATATCTCGTCAGCTGGGGTATCCAGTGCGAGGGCTTTGCGAGCGCCGAAGCGGCGTTCCAGCATTGCCGCAACCAGCCGGCACAACAATTGCCGCGCTTCGTCCTCATCGACGGCGATTTGCCCAATGGCAGTTGCTGGGTGCTCGCGAACCAATTGGGCGGCCTCAAGGCCGGGGCGCTCGACATCATTGTCGCGCTGTCGCCGGAGGTCAGTTACAATCCTGACAACCCGATGGGGCGGCATGTCGCGCGCGTGATCAAGAAGCCGCTTTATCCGTCCATCATTTTCGATACGCTGGCCCAGCTTTACTTCCACGATGCGCCGCCCAAGGCGCCGCAGGCTGCGCCGATCGCGAGCGTCGCGGTGCCGAGTCCGCTGGAAGATGTGGCCGCGCAGCAGCGCGATACCGTCAGCGTGCCGACCGAGTTCCCGGGAATCCGCGTGCTGCTGGTCGAAGACCAGCCGGTGAACCAGCTGCTGATGAAAACCATTCTGGAGAAGGCCAAATGCGTGCCGGACTTGGCGCGCAACGGCATCGAAGCCGTCGCCAAATACGGCGTGCATCGCTATGACCTGATTTTCATGGACTGCCAGATGCCGGAGATGGACGGCTTCCAGGCCACGCAAGCCATCCGCCGGTTGGAGGAAGAAGGCAAGCCGCATACGCCGATTGTTGCGCTGACGGCCGACGCGATGAAGGGCGACCGCGACAGATGCATTGCGATCGGCATGGATGACTACCTCAACAAGCCGGTCAAGATCAGCAGCATCCACGCCATGCTGCATAAATATACCGTGCCCAAAACGCCGGAACCGCAAACCGGCACGGCCTAGCAGACTCTCGCTGCGCTTGTGCGAGCGAAGCAATGCGCCCGCCGTCGAGGGCTTTATCCGAAAGGCAAGACAATCCGTTCTTTACAGATTGGCTCGCCTTGAGGTAGCGCGTTGAGCGCCCGCGCAAATTTTTGCGCGTAGGCAAGGGAGCCGGAAGCTCCCGCCCGCCGTCGAGGGCTAAAAATTAAACCGTAAAACTCTCCCCGCAGCCGCAGAATTCCTTGGCATTGGGATTACGGAAATCGAGCCGCGTGCTGAAATCATCCTTGATCAGCACCAGCTCGGAGCCGATGACCTTCATCACCGATTGCGGTTCGAGATAAACGGTCACGCCGTCCTGTTCCACGCGTTCCGGCTGCTCAAACCGGCTCTTGCCGGCAAAACCGGCGAGCCGCGCCTCGGTCATCACGTCGAAATCATAGGCGTTGCCCGAGCAGCCCTTTTTCGTCACCTCAACCCACAGGCCAATGACCTTGCGTTCCGGGGCCTGTTCCGCGGTCTGCGCGATCTTGGCGCGCAGATAAGCCACGACATCCGGGTGCAGGCTGATCGCTGCTTTCATCATCTGTGCCTCCTGCCCTCTAAAAATAGTTTAGAACATGTTGAGTTCAAGTTTCGCGGCTTCCGACATGCGTTCGCGGTCCCACGGCGGCTCCCAAACCAGCTCGACCTTGACGTCGCTCAAACCCTGCGCCTGACTCGCCGCGAGCTGCACCAGCCCCGGCATCGTGCCCGCGACCGGACAGCCCGGCGCAGTCAGCGTCATGTCGATCTCGGCGCGATATTTTTCACCGTCGGCAAACAGGTCAATCCGGTAAATGAGCCCAAGATCGTAAATATTGACCGGAATTTCCGGGTCATGCACGGTCTTGAGGAAATTGACCATCTGGTCCTTGATCGCTGCCGTGGTTTCGTTCTCGACCGGTACGGCAGGCGTTATCGCTGCGGCCACCGCCGGCGTTTCATGCAGCGCGTCGCTCATCCCAGCATCTCCTGCACCGCGCGCAGCGCCGCCGCGAGCCGCGCGATATCGTCATGCGTATTATAGAGCCCGAAGCTCGCGCGCACCGTGCCGGGCAGCCCGAACTGCTCCATGATCGGTTGGGCGCAATGATGCCCCGTGCGCACCGCGATGCCATATTGGTCGAGCAGCGTGCCAATATCGGACGGATGCATCCCGTCGATCGTGAAGGAGAGCACGGCCGCCTTGTGTGGCGCAGTGCCGACGAGGCGCAGCCGGTTGATGCCGCGCAGCGCTTCCGTCGCCGCCGTCAGCAGCGTCGCTTCATGCGCCGCAATCCGGCCCATGCCGATGGTGCGGACATAATCGATCGCCGCGGCGAGCCCGACCGCTTCGGCGATCGCGGGCGTCCCGGCCTCGAAGCGCTGTGGCGCTTCTTTGTAGGTCGTGCCGCTGAAGCGCACGATATCGATCATGTCGCCGCCGCCCTGATAGGGCGGCATGTCGGCGAGCAAGGCCGCCTTACCGTAAAGCACGCCGATGCCGGTCGGCCCATAGAGCTTGTGCCCGGAAAAGACATAGAAATCGGCGTCGAGCGCGCGCACATCGACCGGCAT
>JBDHTV010000189.1:0-3586 GCA_039808825.1 Bdellovibrionales bacterium
CGCGCCACGCGCGCATCGAGCGGCGTTTCGGCATTGGCGCGCACCTTGAGCCGCCGGACCTTATCGGCCCAGCCCATCACGGTTGCGAAGTCGCCGGACAATTCCGGCTCAATCGTCGGCACGGTGCCGAGCATCACTTCACCCGTACCGCCGTCAAGCGTGAGCGCATCGCCCTGCTTCAGCGTATGGGCGCCGATGGTCATCGTGCCGGACTTCTCATCAATCCGAATGGCGCCGGCACCGGAAACGCAGGCGCGCCCCATGCCACGCGCCACGACCGCCGCATGGCTCGTCATGCCGCCGCGCGTGGTCAGAATGGCACGCGCCGCATGCATCCCGTGAATATCTTCAGGGCTCGTCTCGATGCGGCAGAGAATAACCGCCTCGCCTTTCGCCGCCCAGTCTTCAGCCACATCCGCTGTGAACACTACCTTGCCCGAGGCCGCGCCCGGCGATGCGGGAAGCCCCTTGGTCAACACCGTGCGCTTGGCCTTGGGGTCGAGCGTGGGATGCAACAGCTGGTTCAGAGCATTGGGGTCAAGCCGCAGCAACGCGGTTTCCTCGTCGATCAAGCCTTCCTTGACCATCTCCACCGCGATACGCAACGCGGCGGCCGCCGTGCGCTTACCGCTGCGGGTCTGCAGCATGTAAAGCTTGTGCTGCTGCACGGTGAACTCGATGTCCTGCATATCGCGATAATGCTTTTCCAGCTTGGCGCGCACGTCGGCGAGCTGCGCATAGACCTGCGGCATCACCTCTTCCATCGCAGGCTGGTCACTACCCTGCTCGTCCTTGCCCTTGACCGTAATCTGCTGCGGCGTGCGAATCCCGGCGACGACATCTTCGCCCTGCGCATTGACGAGATATTCGCCGTAGAACGCATTCTCGCCGGTGGAAGGATTGCGCGTGAAGGCGACGCCGGTGCAGCAATCCTCGCCCATATTGCCGAACACCATCGCCTGCACATTGACGGCGGTGCCCCAGTCATGCGGAATTTCATTGAGCTTGCGGTAAGTGATGGCACGCTGGTTCATCCACGAGCCGAACACCGCGCCGATCGCCCCCCACAGCTGCTCCTGCGGATCTTGCGGGAACGCCTTGCCGAGCTGCTTCTCGACGACTTCAAGGTAACCGGCAATCACTTCCTGCAGGTCGGCGGCCTTGAGGTCGGTATCGAGCCGCGCCTGCCGCGCGCGCTTCACATCATCAAGCACATCCTCGAACGCATGGTGCGGCACGCCGAGCACGACATTGCCATACATCTGGATGAAACGGCGGTAGCTGTCATAAGCAAAGCGTGGATCGCCGCTGCGCTTGGCCAGCCCTTCGACCGTCAGTTTGTTAAGGCCAAGATTAAGCACCGTATCCATCATGCCCGGCATGGAAACGCGCGCGCCGGAACGCACCGAAACCAGCAAGGGGTTCGCGGCATCGCCGAACTTCATGCCGACGATGCTTTCCACCTGCGCCAGCGCCTTATCGGTCGCAGCCTTCAGCTCGGCGGGGTAACTGTTGTTGTGCGCGTAATAGTAAGTGCAGACTTCCGTGGTGATGGTGAAGCCCGGCGGCACCGGCAGCCCGAGGTTCGACATTTCGGCCAGGCCTGCGCCCTTCCCGCCCAGCAGATTTTTCATCCCGGCTTCGCCTTCGGCCTTGCCGTTACCGAAGCTGTAAACCCACTGCGTTGCATGCGTCGCCATGTGCCTGTCCTTATGCCGTTGGAAGCAAAGTGAATATAGCGGTTAAAATAGCGCAGGACGGCTGAGGGCGCGAGGGGGAATATCCGCCTCAAAAGCGCGGATTTCTGCTTTCCCGGCCAAGTGGTTGCGGTATAGTCCGGTTTTGGCCGATTGATTGTTCTGCATTGATAACGATGGCAAACGCGCAACCATCCCAATTGATTGTTTTGAAGGCCGTGGCCGCCGCCGTGGCGCTCACTTTGCCGCGTCCGCTCGCGGAACAAGTCCAAGACGCGCCACCGGTCAAGCACAGCCCACAACCGCAAAACCACAAGCCGCAGCCGTTCAAGCGACGGGCGCCGGGCAATCAAGTCACGCCAGGCGTGACGGAGCCGCGCAATCCGGTGATGCTAGCGGCGATTGAACCTATTGCCCTGACCCCGGCGGTTATTCCGCCACCACCGCTACCCCGCTTGGTCGTGGCACGCGATTCCAGCGGCGAGCCGTTCAATCTGCGCCTGTCGCTGGCCGACGAATCTTATCGTCTTATGACCAAGAATGACGGTGTCGATTATTTCAGCAATTTCCAGTTCCAGCGCCTGAGCCGCCTGCCGTCGCTCGACGATGATTTTGCCACGCGCGTCCGGGTCGATGTCGGGCTCGCGCGCAACACCATGCTTACCTTGCATATGGGGGCGAGCGAAGACCGCTTTACCGTGCCGACGGGCCCCGGCGCGCAGATGCACCCAAGTTATAATGCGCGTTATACGGCGGAGCTGCGGCAGAGCAATGTCGCGGGCGCCTCGGGGCTCAACGCCACGGTGGCGATGAGCGCGACTACGAGCGGCCTCGGCGCCAACATGCTCGCCAGCGTTTCCAAAGATACGCGCTTGCGCGACTGGAATCTGACCGCGACGGCGCTGGTGCTCAACCACAACGGTACCGATACGCTGGTGCATGGCGGCATGACGGCGCAGCGCGACAAATTCAACGCCGGCATTTATTACGACTCGCAGCGCGGCTTGAACGGCGTGGCCTCTGCTGTTTCGGCCAGTGTTGGCTACGACATCATCAAGACGGAGCACACGCATCTGCGCGTCGACGGCGATTATGTCGATAATCTCGGCAGCCCCGGACGGCCGGAAAAAGAATATCAGGTCATGCTGCGCTTCAAGAAGGCGCTGTAGTTATTTTTTAGTGCCCTTCCATTGATCTTGCGGACACATACCATAGCGCGCCGTCCCACAAGTAAGGAACACAGGGTTCTGCTCTAAGTCGAGATAGGCTTGCGTCAGAATTTGTTCGGCTGTCCAATTGCGGTTCAGCCAGGTTCCTAATGCAGCACCGGAAATATGCCACATGCCTGTATGATCATCTTTGAGATTGTGCTGATTGTATGTCTTCACGACATAGCTCAAGACTTCATGATTCATATGACCTTCATCAGTCTGATTGCGCCCGTGGCGCTCATGGTCGAGCAAAATAAAGTAATAGTGCCACGGCGTTTTCAAGAAGGGTTCTGCAACATCATGCATACGAAATTCCCGCAGCACGGCGGCGCGCTGTTCCGACGTCAACGTTATAGTCGGAGCTTGCGGCAGTGCGCGGATATTTGACAAACCGTACCAATAGAGCGCCCACGGCCCCAGCAAGGCGACCAGAGCCGCTAGTGCCAGCAGCACTAAAGTGATACGCAGCGCATGCCGCAAAACGATCTTCAACATCATGCCAGCATAGCGTCGGCTGGCACGATGTCGAGCGTTTGCACGTCAGGCTGGAACGGCAGCTTCGCCGGGTCTGGCCCCGGCCGCAGTGCGGCGCACAGGCGCAACCGCGCCGGAATTCACCACAATCAACGGCCGATGGAATTGCGGTTTGTCCGCATAATTCGGCGCGATGATTTTGGT
>JBDHTV010000190.1:0-3578 GCA_039808825.1 Bdellovibrionales bacterium
GCCGCCTGGGCTGTGCCCGCCTGGCACATCAGGGCAATCAGCATGACCGCGAGGCCACGCAAACAGAGCTGAACCCCGGAAATAGCTTTCATACGATCCCCCCGCTTAACAGCGTTCGATAAAATGCCGCACAAATACCTTTTTGTACCTTACACGATTCAGCCCACAGCGGCAATAGCAATTAGGCTCTTAGTTACCATCAGGTGGCAATGAGTCGGTCTGTTTCGTTCACTTTTTCTTTGCCATAAGCTGCAAACAGCCAAGCGAGCGCCGCAACGGCCCAGAAAGAGTCGGTCCACAGACTGAAAGCGCCGCAGGCCAGGGTAAGCAGCGCGGCCCAGCACGCCATGCCGCCGCGCCGCGCCGCCGCCGGCCAGTTTTGCAGGCCGTGCCAGGCAAAAGCGCACAACGCCACCCCCCATAGCCAGCCGCCGGCGCCGAGCTCCAGCAGCAGTTGCAGGAACATCTGGTGCGGATGCGCCGCCGGGCCGGTCGCGTAGACATAAAGCGCCTGATGCGGCGATTGCACCGGCATGATGCCTGCCGCATCGACGCCGCAACCGACGAACGGGCAGCTGCGCCTGCCCTGCAGCATATAATCCCAGATCTCGAAACGATGATGCCAGGATGGCGGAATATGCCCGAGCCAGCCGCTATGCGCCGCAAACAGCCACGGCGTCAGCAGGAGAATGCCGCCCGCCACCACAGCCAGCAGCAGCCAGCCACCGGCTGCAGCCAGCTTGGGCCAGCGCCCGGCGAGTAAATAAAACCCGCCCCCGACTGCAAGCGCGAGCGGCGCGCCACGTGAGCTGCTAAGCCAGGCGATGACGAGCAACGCGCCGACCAGCAGCAGTGCCAGCCGCCCCCGTCCCTGCGCGCGCAACAGGCCGACAAGCGGCCAGACCAGCACGGCGGCATAGCTGAGTCCGCGGTTATAATAAATCAGCCGCTCATCCTTGCCATGCAGCCAGGGCAGCAGCAGTTGCCCGTTGCTCAACATCTCGGGCAGCAGCAGCGCCAGCACCGCGAGCATCACCCAGGGCACCTGCCGCACCCAGCGCGGCCAGACATAGCGGCCGAAATCGGCATGGAACAGCAGCATGAGCGGCAGCACCATGCTGGCGAGCCGACCTGTCATCGCCCATGAACGCGTGGGCGAGACGGGCGCGATGTCGGCCAGCAGCACCAGCAGCAGGAAGGCCACGCCGAAAATCGCGGCTGGCCGCGTCACCGGCACCAGGCGCTGTTGCTGGCAGACCGCAAGCGCATAAAGGACAAGTGCGCCGGCGATGCCGAACAGCGCCATGATGCCGCCCATGACCATGCCGAAAGAGAGGCTGAGCAGCAGCAGCGCGGCGCAGACTTGTTCGCGCCATTGCTGCGCCTGCAGCGCCGCCAGCCCGCGCATCAACGGCCACCGGCAATGATATTCTGATAAAGCGCGACCATCTGGTCGGTCACCGCTGCGCGCGTGAATTGCGCCTGATAGCTCGCCCGGCCACCGGCGATAACCTTCTCCTGCAACGCCTTATCCTGCCGCAATTGCTGCAAGGCCTGCGTCAGCGATTTGGGGTCGTTGACCGGCACCAGCACGCCGTTCTCGCCTGATTTGACGAAGGCGGCGGGCCCCGCCGCCGCCGCAGCGACGAGCGGCACACCGCAGGCCCAGGCCTCGAGCATCACCGTGCCGAACGGCTCGTAGCGCGAAGGCAGCACGCAGATATCGGCGGCGCGCAACAGGGCCCCGCGATCCTGCCGCCAGCCGAGAAAGCGCACCCGGTCCTTGACCCCCACCTGCTCCGCCTGGGCAACAAGCGTCTCGCGCAACGGCCCGTCGCCTGCGAGCCACAAAACGCAGCCCGGCAAGTCGCGCAGCGCCCGAATCAGCGTATCGAGTCCCTTTTTCGGATGCAGCCGCGACAGGGTAAGCAGCACGGTGGCATCCTCGGCTGTCGCCAGGCTGGCCCGCGTCACCGGCGCGCTGTCGTCAGTCACGGGGAAGGTCGGCACGAAAAAGCTGCGCGCCGCGTCCACGCCCTGTCCGCGCTGATGTTCGACAATGTCAGGGGTTACGCCGATAAAATGGCTGCAGCGCGGGAAATTTCCGACATCGTAATAACCGCCGAACCAGCCGATGACGGGCACGGCAAGCGGCGGCACCAGCGTCGCGCCGCGGCGCATCCAGCAATGCACGAGATCGGGCGCAAAAGCGGCGATCGCCGCCGCCACCGCACGCCGCCGCGTAAAGCTGAACGGCCAGCGCAACGGCTCGGTCAATACCGGTACCCCGCCCGCCTTGACCTCGGCCACGCGGGCTTGGCGCGGGTGCAGCACAACCTGCTGCGTCACGCCGCGTTCCTGCAGCGCCAGCATCATGTCGGCGGCGTAGGTTTCCGCGCCGCCATTATCCTTCCCGGCCATGATATGAAAAATCTTCATGCCTTATCTATAACCAAACGGCGCGGCTGTGACACCAAAAAGAACCGGCGCATACGGCAACAGCGGATTGTCCGCCCGCGCGATATAGGCTATAGAATGCGGTGACGCGTCCGTGCGGCGCGCGGCCTCTCGGGAAAGGAACAGCTCATGCCTCTGCATCGTCATCCCGCCCTGCTCACCGCCTGTCTGTTTGCGCTGCTGCTCCCGGCTCAGCCCGCTGTGAGCGCCGACGCGCTCCCCGCCCCGAAAGCCGTCGCCACGGCGCACGGCGCCATCAAACATCATAAGCCTGCTGCGGCGAAGCTCGAACCCTTGCCGGAAGAGCCGACACATTATGTCTATCTGGCGCCCGACAATGTGAGTCCGCACCTGCTGGCCGTGCCGCCCAAGCCGAAAAGCAAGGCCTGGAACGCCGACATCGCCAAGATCATCCAGATGCAGAAATATGCCGCCCCGACCGAAGTGACGGAAGCACGCGCCGAACAGAAAGTGCGGCCCGAGATCGTCACCAGCGTGCTGGGCCCGCATTTCAATCGCGAAACCCTGCCGCTCACCTTCAAGCTGCTCGACAATGTCGCCGCCGACAGCAAGGCCGTGACCAAGGAAGCGAAGGATTACTGGCATATTCCGCGTCCCTATGTCGCCGACAAGCGCGTCAAGCTGCAGATCAACCCCCTGCGTCCGACCAATTTCGCCTATCCGAGCGGCCATACCAGCAGCAGCTTGGTGCTGGCCAAAGTGCTCGGCGACCTGATGCCGAACGCCCGCCCCGTCTTGCTGCAGCAGGCCGGGCGCGTTGCGAGTCACCGTATCATCGCCGGCGTCCATTCGCCGCACGATATCGCGGCAGGCCAGCAGCTCGGCGAAGCAATTTATCTGCAGCTGCGTGCCAAGAGCGCTTATCTGCAGGATTATAGCGCTGCGGCGGCGGAGCTGAGCACCGCGGGCTTCCGCCCGGTGCCGGGTTGCCATCCCGCGCCACAAAAGAAGAACTGGAAGCATTTCAAGTCGCGCATCACGGAGTAATCAAGCTCGCTTATGGCCACTGCTTTACAGCCCATCGCCGCGATCGCGGCGGGACTGGGTATCCCCGAATCTGCGCTCTACGCTTATGGGCCCTATAAAGCCAAGCTGACCTA
>JBDHTV010000191.1:0-3561 GCA_039808825.1 Bdellovibrionales bacterium
GACGGCAAGGATATCGGCAGCCGACAAGCAGGTGCCGATATGCGAGGCCTTGGCGGCATGCACCATGCGCAGCGCATGAGCCCGCATTTTCTGAGCATAACCCTGGCTGGTACCCTTATCCTGTTGCACGCTGCTGCTCCTGAAAGCGCTCGGCATACCATGCCACCGTCTCGGTCAATCCGTCCTGTAATCTAATCTGCGGCTGCCAGCCCGTCACCTGTTTTAGACGGGTGATATCGGCCTGCAAATGCATGACCTGATCCGGACGATAGGGTACTTGCCCGAAGCCCAGCGGTAGAGCCGGATCGATCGCATCGCGAATCATGGCGATGGTTTCAGCAAGCAACGGCGCGGTGCCGCTGCCCAGATTGAATATGCCGGAGGCCTGCGGGTCGCAAACCACGGCAGAAAAAGCCGCCGCCGCATCGCGCGCATGCAGAAAGTCCCAACGCTGCTCGCCACGCGTCAAGGGCGGGCACTGCCTCGCCAGCAGGTTATTAATCAGGGACGGGATCATCCAACCGGCATGGTCGTGGGGCCCATAGGTGGAAAAGATGCGGAGCCATGCAAACCGCATGGCATGGAGCGCGCAAAAAGCTTGCGTCATATTGCAGGCTGCTAGCTTGGCATGACCATAAAGCGTCGTCGGCTGTGTCGGATCCGTCTCCTTGCATAAACGGTTGCACGGCCCGTATTCAGCCTGCGACCCCGCACCAATGAAGTGCCGCACACCCCAATCATAGGCCAATGCCGCGAGCCGCAAGCTCGCCGGAATATTGTCGGCCTGCGCGATATCGTTGCGTACCGCGCCGGAAACCCCGCTCCAAGCCAGATGCAGCACCGCGTCGGGCGCGAACGCCTTCGCCGCATCCGCCCAATCTGTGGTGAACAGATCGCCCCGAATGAGAGAAACCTTGTCCGCGAGCGGTGCAAGACGCTCCGGCAACGTATCGCTGCGTTGCAGAACAGCGACAGCGCAACCACGCTCGGTCAGCGCATGCGTGCAGTATGCCCCCAGAAAGCCCCCCGCTCCCGTGACGAGAATGCGCGCAATCGTCATGCTAACCTCAGCCAGTCCGCTTGTGCCGGGTTCACGGCTTCTCGCAATATACCAATCGCATCTTCCACGCGCTGCCGCCCGCTCGGACGACCTGGCTGGTCATAATAACCGAAACGCTGCCGATGCAAGACTTTGGCAAGCGTAATGCGCAAAAAATAAAACGCAAAACGCAAACCAGCTGCCGTGGCCGCTACCGGGGCGCCGCCATAACCGGCGAAGAAGGCATGCCAACGGCGCCGCGGGTGAAAGGTCGCCCAGAAAGCAACATCGTAAAGCGGATCGCCGATCACGGCATCTTCCCAATCGAGCAGCGCGCAGATTTGATCGTCATGCATGAAGAAATTGGGATTGCCGGGATCGCCATGCAGCAATGACTGACCCGGCGCAGCGATATCCGCTTCTGCTGTGCGCGCCCAGGACTGGATTTCCGCGGCTTCATGCGCATGGAGCAATCCGCCTGTCACGGCGCGGCGGCAATGATCATCCCAACGGCAAAAGGCGAAATCGCGCCATTCGGCATGCACGCCGCGCAAACCATCACCTGCTGCGAGCGCCATACAATCGACCGGACCACAGCCCAAGGCGGTGATACGGCCATGCAACAGCTTCATGATCTGCCCCAATCGTTGCATCGCAAACGGTGCATCAAGCGTTGCATCAGATAGCGCTGCCATACTTTGTCCCGGGGCCTTGTTCATCAGCATCCAGGCATAGGGCGCGACGGAAGCCTGACAATTCACGGCATGAACGGCCACAGCAGGCAATCCAACCACCGACAGCCGCTGCTGAATATCCTGATCGGCATAGAAACTGGTATCGGCGCTAAACAAAGTATCAAGACTGCTTCGAATAATCAGCGTTTGTCCATCGGGCAAACGACATTCATGCACGAGATGGAATGTGCCCTGTTGCTGCGCCGGGCTGACAATGACATGGGAAAGGGCAAGATACCGCGCCAAGAGTGCCGCCAGCTCATCTGAACGGCGTTCCGCCTCGGCCCGATTGGAAACGGGAAGCCCTTGCAGCTCCCCGTCATCCACGGCGATATCCGTCTTGAGATAGAAGCTCTGACGGCGCGCAAGGGCGGCATCGACCGGCATGGCGGCTCAGGCCACCTTGCGCTGCTCGGCCTTATTGCCCTGCAGGTAGTTCGCGTAGCCGAGCAAATTGACCATTACGCTGGCAATGCTGGCGATCTCAGACTTCTGCTTGTCGTTCAGCTCGTTTGCCGTGGCGAAATTCACCTCGGGCGTCGGGATGCGCACGGTGCCCCAAGGATAGACCTGGTCCATCTTCTTGCCGTTCCACGAGGCATAGGTCATGCTCTCGCTATAAGCGATGCCGAGTTTCTTGGCCAGATCGCGCATGGTCGCTTCCGGATTGGCGACCAGATCTTCAAAACGCAGGATATGGAAGCGACCGGCAAAGCGCTTTTCAAAAACCAGGGCATGATGCTGAATCATCGTCCAGGTCCAGGCATAACGTTGCACCGAAAGCGGATAAGGACGCTTGCTGGTATCGGCAAAACCGGACCACGGATTGCGCACGATATGCAGCATATGGCCGTTCGGGAAGTCGCTCAGCATCATTTCCGCGTCGAAGCCGATGACCGGACTGTAACCGACATAAGCATTTTCCTTGCCGCTGCGGTTACAGTTCTTCCAAGCCTTGAACGTCGCCTCGAAGAAGGCAGCCACCAGGTTGGCACGCGTACGCGGCAGATCCTTCATGATGTCACAGAAGATCGCCTTGCGGTCCTTGTCGTCGGCCACAAAATCCGCATCGCGGAATTTGCTGACGTGGCGGGCTCGAACGCAGGTTTTGAACTCTTCGTCAAAGAACATTTCAAAATCTTCGGCGGGCGTGCCGTTGAGTGGAAATTCTGGGTAACGGTACTTCGGCGGATAAAGCGACGACATATAATCGTTCATGCGCATATTGCCGATTTGCGACTCGAACGGATAAGTATAAAGCTCCGGATGTCCGTCGAGGAAACGGTGGGTCGTATTACCCCCATTTTCATACATAGCCGACAACATGATCAGCTTCATCGGATTGGTCTGGCTCATTTTGACACGCTCACTTTCACGGGTTTTTCGGATTACTGCACACCATTCAACTCACTGCGCACCTGACTGCTGAAGTGCCCGAATTTGGCGTAAAGTGCAATCATGCATGTTCTCTCCGGCTTGTGCGGCCTGGTACCAGCTCACAGTCAAGCCGAGCGCCTCATCCAGCGTCAGGCATGGGCGCCAAGGCAGGTAACGCATGGCTTTCGTGATGTCGAGGGTTAGAAACCCGGCTTCATGCCAGTCCTTAACCGGCTCGCAGCGCCAGGAGGCTGTTCCGCCCCAAAGGCTGACCAGTCGCTCGACCACGCTTTGTACGCTCGCAAAAGCTTGCGGCGGCGGGCCAAAATTCCAGGCTTGCGCCAACGGCCGCTGGCCGGCCAGCAGCCCCTCGCCCAGCACCAGATAGCCATTCACAGCCTCAAGCACGTG
>JBDHTV010000192.1:0-3528 GCA_039808825.1 Bdellovibrionales bacterium
CGCAGCAGCCCGATGGCGGCATAGTCCTCCATGATTTTCTCAAACGGCACCAGAAGCGCTGGCTGTCCGGCCAATTGCGCCGCGATGGCCGCGAGCGGATGGCTGGTGGCGCGCCGATAAGCCATATAATCGGCCTTCGTGGCGAACGGTTCGGCCTCCATGTCGCGTTCACGCGCCGCAATCAGCGCCTCGAACGGTGCCAGATTGATGCCGCGCTGGCGCCAGCCTGCCAGAATTGCCAGCAAATGATGCGACGGTTGTTCCGCAGTGCCCAGTTTGGCCAGCGCCTCGCGCCACCATTGCAGCCGGATCCGGCCCAACATCGGTTCCGTGACCTGGTCGCGGATCTGGGCCAGCTCGGCATTGAGCAAAAACAACGCCGCCCAGTCCAGCCGCGTCACCACGGGGGCGAATAGGCAAAACAGATAGCGTTCATAATCCTTGCCGCGCAGCTCGGTCAGCAAAGCCATGTTTTCTGCGGGAAAGTTTGACTGCGGCACGGTTTTATCCTATAGGACGCGCATTCCTGAAAAAGCGGACTATACCTTGGGTATGGCCCCGTCAGCGGTCGGCGGCAACGTCTTCGCGTCTGAACTATCGGGACAACATGAAAATGTAAAGGAAAACCAATGAGTAAGCGTGAGAATTCCAAGTATAAGATTGACCGCCGTCTTGGCGTTAACCTTTGGGGCCGCCCGCGCAGCCCGATCGTCAAGCGTGAAAGCCGCCCGGGCCAGCATGGTCTGCGTCGCACCAAGCCGTCGGATTTCGGTATTCAGCTCATGGCGAAACAGCGTCTGAAGGGCTATTACGGCAATATCGGCGAGCGCCAGTTCCGCCGCTATTATCAGGAAGCCATGCGCCGCAAGGGCGACAACGGCGAAAACTTGATCCAACTGCTCGAACGCCGTCTCGATGCCGTGATCTATCGTATGAAATTTGCCCCGACCGTTTTCGCGGCCCGTCAGTTGGTGAACCACGGCCACGTGCTGGTCAACGGCAAGCGCGTCAACATTGCGTCTTATGCGCTCAAGGACGGCGATACCGTCGAACTGCGCAGCAAGGCCAAGCAACTGGCCGTTGTGCTCGCTTCGGTGCAGCTGACCGAACGTGAAGTGCCGGACTACATCACCGCCGATCACAAGGAAATGAAGGGCAGCTTCATCCGCGCCCCGCAATTCACCGATGTGCCGTATCCGGTCCAGATGGAACCGAACCTGGTCATCGAATTCTATTCGCGTTAAGCTGACGCGAAAGCAAGATGAACCCGCGCGGCGCAAGCTGTGCGGGTTTTTCTTTGTCTGCAGGTTTTGCGCGTGCGGTAGAATTGGTCTAGCTTGTGGGTAATATAACCAGAGCGCACTGAGGCCATCATGAATGAGACGATCCGTCATCGAGTATTGGCAAACTCCGCGACCACGCTGACGCTGCCGGAGATTATCAGCCTGCAGGGCAAATTGTTGACGCAGCGACCGGCTGAACCAGCCGCCGCCGCGCAGCATGAGCGCGTCATGGGGTTGGCTTATGCGCTGCGCCCGATCCGCAGCATGGAACTGTCGTTGCAGAGCCTGTCGCGCCGCTAAAGCAATATTTCCAGGCGATAAAAAACGCCCCCGCCGCAACATCGGCAGGGGCGTTTTGCATTGAAAAACAGTCTTAAGCGACGATTTCGCAGGCGCTGAAGAAATAGGCGATTTCGGTCGCGGCGTTCTCCAGGCTGTCGGAACCATGCACCGAATTGGCTTCGATGCTTTCGGCGAATTCCTTGCGGATGGTGCCGGGGGCGGCGTTGGCCGGATTGGTCGCGCCCATGATTTCGCGGTTTTTGGCCACGGCGTTCTCGCCTTCCAGCACCTGCACGACGACCGGGCCGGAAATCATGAAGCTGCACAGCTCGCCGAAGAAGGGGCGCGCCTTATGCACGGCATAAAAGCCTTCGGCTTGCGCCTGGGTCAGCTGAATGCGCTTCTGCGCCACGATCCGCAGACCGGCTTCTTCGAACTTGGCATTGATTTTGCCGGTCAGGTTACGCCGCGTTGCGTCGGGCTTCAGGATGGAAAGGGTGCGTTCAACCGCCATAATTCTTGCTCCGGAAAGTTTATTAAGTGCGCGCGTTATAGACGGGATAGGCCGTTCGCGCAAGCGAGGCCGAATATGCTACACTTTCACCATGTTACCGGAATCATTACCCGCGCCGCCTGCGGCAGAGGCGCTCGAAAATCAGGCCTTTCTGGGCGTCACCCGCTCGCTGACCGGCAGGCGCTGGGATGCGCGCGCCTGCGATCCCCGGATTGCCGAAGCGCTGAGCCAGCGCCATGCGCTGCCGGAGCTGCTGGCGCGCTGCATGGCCGGACGCGGCGTTGGTCTGGAAGCGGCGGCGGATTATCTTGACCCAACCTTGCGCGCGCTCATGCCGAACCCTTCGCGGCTACAGGCTATGGACGCCGCGGCGGCACGCTGCGTGCAGGCCATCACCGGACAGGAGCCGCTGACGATCTTCGGCGATTATGATGTCGATGGCGGCACATCATCCGCGTTGCTGCTGCGCTTTCTGCGCCATTGCGGGCTTAATCCCGGCCTCTATATCCCCGACCGCATGGCGGAAGGTTATGGCCCCAATGCCGGCGCGATGGAAAAGATCGCTGCGGCGGGCAGCAAACTCATCATCTGTGTCGATTGTGGCACCACCGCCCATGCCCCATTGCAGCGCGCGCGGGAACTGGGGCTCGATGTCATCGTGCTCGATCATCACGCGGCGGAGCCGGTCTTGCCGCCGAGCGCGGCGCTGGTCAATCCCAACCGGCTGGATGATACGTCAGGCCTCGGCCATCTCTGCGCCGTCGGCGTCAGCTTCCTGTTCGCCGTCGCCGTCAATCGCGCTTTGCGCGTGGCCGGATTTTATCAGGAAAGCCGCAAGGAGCCTGATCTGCGCCAGTGGCTCGACCTGGTGGCGCTTGGTACGGTCGCGGATGTCGTGCCGCTCACCGGTCTCAACCGCGCTTTTGTCAGCCAGGGCCTGCGCGTGATGGCGCAAACCGCGAATACCGGTCTGGCGGCCTTGCTGCAGGTTGGGCGCGCGGCCATGCCGCCTGATACCTTTACGGCGGGCTTTGTGCTCGGCCCGCGTGTCAACGCCGGCGGGCGCATCGGCAAGTCGGATCTGGGGGCGAGGCTATTGTCTTGCGACGACGCCCAGGAAGCGATGGCGCTCGCCATCCAGCTCGACAGCCATAACGCCGAGCGCAAAGAGGTGGAGGCGGATGTGCTCGCCGCCGCGGATTATCAAGCCGAGCAACTGGGCGACACGCCGTTCCTGCTGCTGGCGGGCGAAGGTTGGCATCCCGGGGTCATCGGCATCGTCGCCTCGCGTCTCAAGGATCGCTATCACCGCCCGTGCTTCATCATCGGGCTGGATGGCGACGTGGGCAAAGGCTCGGGCCGTTCCATTCGCGGGCTGGATCTGGGGGCGATGGTCATCGCTGCGCGGCAGGCCGGACTGCTCATCAATGGCGGCGGGCACGCGATGGC
>JBDHTV010000193.1:0-3504 GCA_039808825.1 Bdellovibrionales bacterium
TCGGTCGCGCCGCGCGTAAAGACAATCTCATGCTCGGACCCGGCATTGATAAAGCGCTGCACCGTGCGCCGCGCATCCTCATAAGCCTGCGTCGCGCGCACCGAAAGCTGGTGCAGCCCGCGATGGATATTGGCGTAATCGTTGCGGTAGAACCGGTCCATCGCGTCGAGCACCTGCACCGGCTTCTGCGCGCTCGCCGCGCTGTCGAGATAGACGAGCGGCTGACCGTTGATGCTCTGGCGCAGCGCCGGAAAATCCTGCTTGAGCTGCGCCGCCGGGAAGGCGGCAGGCAGGGCGCAGGCGAAAAGTTCGGCGGCCTGGCTCATGGCCTGTCTCCATACCAGCGTTCGACGCGCTGCAGCGCCGCTTCGCGGCCCGCTTCGCTGCCGATGCCGTCCGTGACTTCGGTGACAAAGGCGCTGACCAGCAGCGCGCGCGCCTGTTGCTGCGGAATGCCGCGCGATTGCAGATAGAACAGCGCCGATTCGTCAAGCTGCCCCACCGTCGCGCCGTGGCTGCATTTGACATTATCGGCATAAATTTCCAACTCCGGCTTGCTGTTGGCCTCCGCCGTGTCGGAGAGCAGCAGGGCGCGGCTCATCTGCTGCCCGTCGCTCTGCTGCGCCGCCTGCGCCACCACGATCTTGCCCTGAAACACGCCGCGTGCCTTGCCGTCGAGCACGCCGCGATAATGTTCGGCGCTCGTCGTCTGCGGCGCGTTGTGGTTGATGATGGTCGTCGTGTCGCCATGCTGCGTGCCGCGCAGCAGATAGGCGCCGTGCAGCCGCGTCTGCGCCTCGGGTCCGTTAAGCGCGACATTGATGTTGTTGCGCGAGAGCGCCGCGCCCGTGGTCAGGCAGAACTGGTCGAAAAACGCGCCGCGCCCGAGCTGCGCGTCGAGCTGGCCAAAATGGTAATCCGTCGCCGTCTGTTCCTGGAATTTGAGCTGCAGCAATTTGGCCTGCTCGCCGAGCGCGACATTGAGCGCGACCTGCGCCGCGACCGGCGCGCCCTCACCGAGCGTGATATGGCGCTCAAGCAGCGTGAGCCGCGCATGGCTGCCCAGCGACAGTGCAAGCGTGGCCAGGCTCTCCTGCGGCGTTCCGCCCGGCACGGTGACGAACAGCAGCTCGAGCGGCTGGGTCGCGAGACAGGTCGCGTCATGCACATCGAGCCGGTAATCGCCGTCGATGCCGTCGAACAGATCGCCGGGCAGCGCCTGCGTTGCGGACAGCGCCGCGCGGTAATGGCCATTGATGAAGACCAGCCGCTGGCCTTGTGGTTCCAGCAGCGGCGGCAAAGCGGCGGCGTCGACGGTCGGCACGGCGGCGATCTTGAAATCAAGCGCGCGCAACGGCTTGAGCGAGGTATATTTCCAGGCCTCGCGGTCGGCTTCGGCGTTGTGGAGCAGGGCGGCGACCGTCATGACAACCACCCGCGCTGCCGCAGCACGGCGTGGAATTCGCCGAGTTCCTGCACGAGATGATGCGGCGTTTCCGCCTGCAGCCGCTCGCGGTTGAAGAAGCCGCCGGTAATGGCGACGCTGGTCAGGCCGAGATCGCGCGCGATCTGCACCTCTTCCGCCGTATCACCGATGATGATCATGCGTTCGGGCTGCAGCCCGTGCTCGGTCATGAAGCGCGCGAGGCGCTGGCCTTTGGTCTCGTGCTTGAACTGCGTGGCGCGGTCGGCATAGGCCAGCACCTGCGGAAAATGATGGTGGATGGCAAGCCGTTCGAGCTGGGCGCGGATCGGCTGCTCGAGATGGTTGCTGAGAATGATGGTGTTGACGTTATGTGCTGCGGCAGCGGCGAGCAGCGTCTCGGCGCCGGGGCGCAGTTGTTGGGTATGCACGCGTTCCTCGTAATAATCGTGGAACACGTCCTGGATCGCAGCGAAGTTATCGTCGAGCTCGGCGGCGCTGAAACCGACGGTCTGATAGAAATGCCGCAACGGTAGCGTGATGGTGCGCCGGTAGGTTTCGAGATCGATGAGCGGCTTGCGGCCATGCGCGAGCAGCGCGTTCGTCGCTTCGAGCACGAGCGCGATATCGTCGAGCAGTGTGCAGTTCCAGTCGAAGACGATGGTGGGTTCGCTGGGCCGCATCTCATGCCACCTGCGGCGCGAGCGCGCCATAGCCGCTTTGCTCAAGCTCCAGCGCGAGCTCAGGCCCGCCCGAGCGGACGATGCGCCCTTCGGCCAGGACATGCACGCGGTCCGGCTTGATGTAATCGAGCAGGCGCTGGTAATGCGTGATGACGAGCATGGCGCGGTCGGCGGCGCGCAGCCGGTTCACGCCGTCGGCGACGATACGCAGCGCGTCGATATCGAGCCCGCTGTCGGTTTCGTCGAGCACGCAGAGGCCCGGTTCGAGCAGCGCCATCTGCAGCACCTCGTTGCGCTTCTTCTCGCCGCCCGAAAAGCCGACATTGACCGCGCGCTTGAGCATCGCCTCGCTCATCCCCAGCGCCTGCGCCTTGCCCTTGAGCAGCTTGAGGAATTGCACGGCGTCGAGCTCCTCCGCGCCGCGCGCCTTGCGCAGCGCGTTGAGCGCCGTGCGCAGGAAAATGCTGTTATTGACGCCGGGAATCTCGACCGGATATTGGAAGGCGAGGAACACGCCCGCCGCGGCGCGTTCTTCCGGCTCCAGCGCGAGCAGGTCCTGCCCGTTCCATTCCGCCGTGCCGCCCGTGACCTCATAGCCCTCGCGTCCGGCCAGCACGTAGGAGAGCGTGCTTTTACCGGCCCCGTTGGGGCCCATGATGGCATGCACCGCGCCGGTCGGCACTTCGAGCGACAGACCCTTGAGAATTTCGCGGCCACCGACCGTGGCATGCAGATCATGCAGACGTAACATCGCCTGTTTCCTTATCGTGATAACCAAGCAGTTGATTAAGCTGTTCCGCCACGGCCTTCGCCGTCAGCCCCTTGGGCGGATAGAAACGGACATTGCGTGCGGCGCTGTCGCGCGCCACGAACATACATTGCGGCAGCGCGTTACCGTCGGCGTAGCGGCTGCGATAAACCGCGACGCGGCGGAAGGCGCTGATCGGGGCGCGCTCCGCCGGCCGGTCGGAAGCGATATTGTAAACCGCGAACGGCACGACCTCGACCATCGTTTTATCGATGGTAATGGTCGCGGGTTCCATGACGCGCACGAGCAGCTGCGCCATGCCCCACAATAGCACGACGATGATCAGCGCGCTGGCGAGCGCACTGCCGATGATGGTGATAAGCGGTCGCGTGAACAGGCTGACTGCAAAGGAAAGCAAGAATACCGCGCCGAAGGCGAAAGCAAAATAGCGCAGTACCTGCTGCACCTCAGTGCCACGGCGGATGGTAAGCGGGAGCGCGAGCTGGGCTGTCATGCCGCCTCCAGCACGTCGTTGCGCCGGGTCAGCTCGAGCGTGCGCGCCAGATTGTCGGCGCGGCGCAGGGCTATGGCGGTTCTGTTGCTGCCGAGCTGCAGCGGTTGGGCGAGCGCAGCGCAGCCGAGCAGAATGC
>JBDHTV010000194.1:0-3467 GCA_039808825.1 Bdellovibrionales bacterium
AGACCGCAGCTTAAACGCTGGCAGCGCCTGCTTATCCTGCTGGGCGGGATTACCACCATCTGGTTATTGCAAGCGCACTTCACGTTCACACGGCGTGGCGCGCTGCTGGAACATCTCGGTTATCTGCTCTTCGCCCTGGTGGGTTATCTCTATATTTATCTTCCGGCCGCCCTGCCCGGCTGGCTGCAGCGACACAAACCGCAGATACGCAAAAACGTTCGGATTGCGCTAGCATTCGCGCTGTTTGGCTTATTCACGCTGATCGCATGGCTACTGCTGCGCTTGGCAACGACGGGGAGTTTATGAGACTGCAAATGCCCGCCAACAACATAAACATAATTTGCTCCGGCAAAGACAAATTGTTCAGCATGTTGCTAGCGGCGCTATTCCTAGCGCTCATCACGCCATCGCTTTGGGCCATGGTTGGCTTAAGCATTGAAAATGGCGATAGCGTCGAGGCGGTGCTGGAGCAACAAACGCGCTATCTGTGGTTAGCAACTTTGCTCATCGCGGCTGTTTATATAAGTGGGTCCATATTCTTTAGTGTGCCGCCACTCGTTTACCGTACACTCAAAACTGTTCCGGACATGCGGAACAGATTTAAGGCTATATTCATACCTGTAGTGTTTTTCATTTTTGTTTGTGCAGCCCTCATATGGCTTACTCTAGGAGCTGTTTCCGAATACAATCGTGAAAAAGCCATCGCAGCTCAGTTCTCTCAGCCTTATGATGGACTTTACATACTGGTCTGTTTCGCTCCGATAGCAGCTGTGGTTTGTGGAGGTGTCGTATCCCTTCTGGTCAATTTTATATTCAGCCTTTTAGTCAAAAAATTTCTGCCACGTACCCCGAGCCGGGTGCGCATGGGCTTGGTCATCGCTATACCGGCATTACTATGTTTGGCCTATTACCCCTACAAGCTTGTAACATTGCGCGCCGAGTTAGTTGAACGAGAGCGCACCATGTTCCCCAGCGGCCACGTCACGAACCAAGATCGGATGCGTGTCCTATTGGAGCACGATCAAAAAGCGCAACAATCCTTGCCGCCGGATCAACCGTCAAAATAAGTTCGTTGCCGTCCGCTAGCCTTGCTTGCATGGCTCGGATGAAATCCTGCCCTAGGCCGGTGATACAGGTCAGGTTCTGTTCCCGCGCGATGGAACAGGCATGGCAGAGCGCACCGCCGTCGCCATAGAGCACCGCAGCGGCATAAGGGAATAGCTCCACGGTCTCAGGCCGCGCGAGCGGGCAGATCAGCACCAGTCTTTCGTTGCTCGCCTTGAGTCGCGCGATATCCGCTTCATCGCGGACTAGTATGGCCTTGCCCGTCACAGCCTGTCCGGCAACGGGAATGCCGCGCCACTCCGTTACCACCACGTCTTGTGACGTTGGCTCCGGTGGGTTCACCGCTAGCTTCGGCGGCTCATCCCAGAAGAACATCGGCAAGCCGCTCGGCTGCAGCCGCAGCGTATTATGTTGGAACAAAACCGCCCAGGCTGGCGAAAGCAAGTTGCGCCGCGCCTGCACCGCCTTGATCTGGTCATAGACCATACGAAAAGTGGGCGACGCCTTGGCCGTGTCGGCCAACCCTTCATGCAGTTGGCGGCTTTCTTTAGAAGGAATGCGCATGGTGAGCGCCAGCACGCAGCAACCAAGCGCCAGGCTCTCGACCAGCTTGGTTTCATTATCGTTCGGCAGCTCCAGCCCCGGCTCGGTATGGTCGCGCACGTAGCGCGAGATGCGCCATTGTGAACGGAACAAGCGCCACAGCGCACTGGGCCGGTAATTTTCCTTATAAGTAAAACCGCCCTCTTCGCGCGGCGCCGTCCGCAACGTGCCGCCGCTCACCATCTGCACCAGCGCCGTCCAATTGATATAAGGCGCATCATAAGCCCAGCGCAGCATCGGCACATCCGGCACCGGCGGCAAACCGAGTGCCGCGAGCGCGCGGTTCCACAAGGATTGCGGTTCGGCCTCGTCAAACACCGCCTCAAGCTGGCGCTTGGCGGCTGCGTCCAGCACCGGCGGCAAAGTGCTTGCTTCATCGAAACGCAACCACAGGGTCGGCATCAGCGCGCTCCAAATCCGGCATAGGCGTGGATGACGCGCGGCGTCGCCACATAAAGCACACCCGCCGCATAGACGGGGTTGGAATCCCCTGGCTCGACCTGCAGCCTGGCGCGCTCCGCGCCGCTCGCGGCATCGCGCAGGCTGACCGTGCCGTCATGCGCGACGGCGACAACCATCGGCGCGGTTCCGGTTTCTTCGATCAAGGCGGCATCGGTCTGGATTTCATCGCCGATCTTCTCACGCCAGATGATCGCACCATCCGCCGTGCGCAACGCGGCGACGCTGCCGTCCTTGAGCGTGTAAAATAACGTGCCGCCATCAGCAGCCAATGCGCCTTCCGGCAATGGCATGGCAGGCAGCGCCGTACGCCATTGCGGCTTGCCATCCACCGATACGGCCTGCACCCAGCCCGCATCGCTGGCTTTCATATCGCCCACTTGGCCCAGCGCCGTGCTGACATAAATCCGGTCGCCATGTGGGAACAGGCTGCCCATCGTATTGCCTTGCAGCGGCGTCTGCCATTGAATGGTGCCGGTAGCGGGGTCAAACTCGAACAACGCCGTACCGTCAGCATCCTCCCGCAGCTTGGCGATGGCGAAGAGCCGCCCGTCGCGATACAGCGGCGGCACATCGATATGGCCAATCGGCCGCCACCAGAGCAACTTGCCGCTATCCGCCGCGAGCGCCCACAGCCCCGTGCTGCCGCCGCCCTGCCACAGGCGATTATGAGCGAGATCAAGCGCGGGATAGGATTCAAGATGGCTGCGAAAACGGCGCGACCAGAGCGGCTTGCCCTCCGGCAGCGTCAGCGCCGTCAACTCGCAAACCGGCGAGGTATGATAGCCCTCGCCGATAAAAAGACGGTCGGCGGCAGCGCTCGGCGGCGTATAGACGGACTCGCGCTTATGCAGACTCCACAGCGCATGACCGTCGGCGGTGTCATAGGCATCGAAACTGCCCTCGATGGTACCGACATAAAGCCGCCCCTGATAAACGAGCGGCTTGCCGAGATTGTTGTTCGGCGTGCCGGTTTTCCAAAGCTCGGAAAGCGGCGTGACGGTCTTGAGCGGCAACGGGCGGCCAGTATGTGTCGCGAACACCTCATGCCGCGGCAAGCTTGGCGCGAGTTCCGACCCCACCGCCGCTGCAGGCATCGGCGCGTAACGCTGCCAGACCAGCCAACCCGCCCAACCGAACAGGCCGAGACTGATGAGTACGAGCAGCGCGCGCTGCCAACGGTGCCGCCATAGCGCCTTGCCTATGATTTGCGTGCCGCCCGCCGCCGCGCCGAGCAAGGCCAGAAACCACGGCAACAGCTCGACCAAAGGCAGGAAGGCCGGGAAGATGAAGAAGGTCGCGCGATATTTGCGCGCGAGCTGATAGGACGGCATGGCGGC
>JBDHTV010000195.1:0-3455 GCA_039808825.1 Bdellovibrionales bacterium
TAAACTAAGGCCGATTTATGGCCGCTCCGTTCATTTTGCCTGGCCTTGTCCCAGGTTGAACGATCCTATCGCCTTGTGATACGCCTGAGCCCCCGGGCTTCCGTCGCGCCCGGCACAGCTTGCTTAACAAGACATGAAAGCACCCTATGGTCACTTTTCTGACAGCCCTGGTCGATGCCTGCCGCCGCCGTAACGGCCTGGTGATCCTGCTGTTCGTGCTGCTGACCGGTGCGGCGGGTTTTTTCGCCGCCACCCATTTCCGGATGAATACCGACGTCAACACCTTGCTCGCAGCCGATCTGCCGTGGCGGGCGCAGGAAAAGGCGCTCGAACAGGCCTTCCCGCAGCGTAACGACCTGCTCGTCGTCGTCATCGACGGCCAGAACGCCACCCGCACCGGGCAGGCCGCCGCGACGCTTTATGCCGCGATGGCCAAGCATCCGGAGCTGTTCAAAACCCTGCAACGCCCGGACGATCTCGCCTTCTTCCAGCAGAACGGCCTGCTGTTTCTGGAACAGCAGGAACTGGCCGACGTCATCGACCGGCTCATGCAGGCCCAGCCCTTGCTCGGCACGCTCGCCGCCGACCAGAGCCTGCGCGGCCTGTTCCGCACCTTCGACATGATGCTGCTCGGCGTCGAGCAGCAGGCGGCGACGGAAGCGCAATATGCCCCGCCCTTCAATCAGGTCGCCGCCATCGCGCGCCAGGTCGCGGCTGGCGAAAGCGCGACGCTCGACTGGCAGAATCTGCTCAATCCCAAGCCGGACCCGCACCAGCTGCGCCGCTTCATCCTTGCCCAACCCGCGCTTGACTATGCCGCCTTGTCGCCGGGCGCCGCCGCCACGCAGGCCGTGCGCGCGATGGTGCAGGAAACCGGGCTGGCGAAGGATGCAACATTAAAGATCCGCCTGACTGGCCCGGTCGCGCTCAATGACGAGGAATTCGCCAGCATCGCCGACGGGATGGGCATCGCCGCGCTCGGCTCGCTGCTGCTCGTCATCACGCTGCTGCTGCTCGCGCTGCGCTCCGTGCGTCTCGTCGTGCCCATTGTGCTCACGCTCGGCTGCGGCCTGGTCATCACCACCGCCAGCGGCCTTGCCATGCTCGGTTCGCTCAACCTCATCTCGGTCGCCTTCGCCGTCATGTTCATCGGCATCGCGGTCGATTTCGGCATCCAGTTCGGCGTGCGCTTCCGCGACCAGCATTTTCACCATCCGGAACCGGCGGAAGCCTTGCGCGCGACCACCCGCGTCATCGCCGCGCCGCTCGCGCTCGCCGCCACCAGCACCGCCGCCGGATTTCTTGCCTTCACCCCGACCGACTATGCCGGCGTTGCCGAACTGGGCCTGATCGCCGGGTCGGGCATGATCATCGCGCTGCTCTGCAATCTGACGCTGCTGCCCGCGCTGCTGAGCCTGTTCCGCCCGCCCGCCGAGCTTGAAGCCGTCGGCTTCCGGTTTTTGCGCCCGCTCGACGAGCTGCTGCACCGCCGGCGCCGGTTGGTGATGGGGCTGGCGCTGCTGCTCGCGCTTGGCAGCGGGCTGATTGCCACGCAGCTGCGCTTCGATTTCGACCCGCTTAATCTCAAGGACCCGACGGCCGAATCTGTCGCGACCCTGTTCGATCTCGCCAAGAACCTCGAAAGCACGCCTTATACCGCGCAAATTCTGGCCACGAACCAGCAGGAGGCCGATGCGCTGGCCACCAAGCTGCGCGCCTTGCCGGAAGTCGCGCGCGTCATGACACTCAGCAGTTTCATCCCGGACGATCAGGAGACCAAGCTGCAAATCCTGCACGATACCCAGATGATTTTACTCGCGACGCTGGCCCCTGCCGACTTCGCCCACGCGCCGAAAGATAACGATCTGATCACCGCGACCCAGACCCTGCATGACAAGCTCACGAAGCTCCGCGCCAAAAGCCCCGCCATCGCCGGACTGGCTGACGCCTTGCAGCCTTTCCTGAACCAGCCAGACAAACTGTTTAAATTGCAGGATGCGCTGATCGGCGGCCTGCCCGCGCAGCTCGTCCAGATCCGCGATCTGCTCGGCGCGCAGCCCGTGACGCTTGACACCATGCCCGCCGCGTTGCGCCAAGACTGGCAGGCTGCCGATGGCCGCGCGCGGCTCGAGATTTATCCCAAGATCGACCCGCGCGACCCAGAACAGCTCCTTGCCTTCAACCGTGCCATTCAGGCCGTCGCGCCGCAGGCCAGCGGCACGACCATCGCCATCGCCGAGTCCGGCCGCACCGTCGTCCATGCCTTCCAGCAGGCCGCCTTGTGGGCCGTAGCGGCCATCGCCCTACTGCTGCTCGTCACGCTTCGCCGGGTCTATGACACGCTGGCCCTGCTCGCGCCGCTGCTGCTTTCCGGGCTGCTTACGCTGGCGACCTGCGTGCTGCTCCATATCCCGGTCAATTTCGCCAACATCATCGGGTTGCCGCTGCTGCTCGGGCTCGGCGTCTCCTTCGCCATCTATTTCGTCAGTTTCTGGCGGCAGGGCGGGATTGACCCGCTGCAATCGAGCATGGCGCGCGCCGTCATTTTCAGCGCCAGCACGACCTTGGTTGCCTTCGGCTCATTGGCGCTCTCGGCCCACCCCGGCACCGCCAGCATGGGACAAATCTTAACGATTGCCTTGCTTTATGCGCTGGGCTGCACATGTTTCTTATTGCCTGCTTTATTAAGGCAAGATAAACCATAGGAAGGTTAAACTCGGCCTTCCAATAACCTGATTTCACGGTATTCCCATGTCGCGCTCCGCTCTTCTCCGCACGCTGGTGCTGTGCTGTATCGTCGCTTTGGGCCCCGTTGGCTGCGCCACCGCGCCAGCCAATGACAGCAAGATCGTTTCGGATGCGCGACAAGACCCGCTTGAACCGGTGAACCGTGCCGTCTTTGACGTTAACGATTTCTTCGACCGTCTGCTGTTCAAACCGCTGGCCGAGCTTTACCGCTTTGTCACGCCGACCTATCTGCGCGACCGTCTCGGCAGTATGTTCGACAATATGAACGAGCCGGTCATCATGGCCAACAGCCTGATGCAGGGCCGCGTGACCGATGCGGGCAAGTCGCTCGGCCGTCTGGTCGTCAATTCGACCATCGGCGTCGCGGGCGCTTATGACGTCGCCGGTGAAGGTATCGGCTGGCCCCAGAAAAATGCCGATTTCGGCCAGACATTGAGCGTTTGGGGCGCGGGGCAAGGCCCCTACCTCGTCCTGCCTTTCTTCGGCCCATCCACCCTGCGCGATGCCGCGGGCATGGGCGCCGACATGATGATGTCGCCGTGGGGCTATGTCGCAATGGAAGGCCCGCACTCGACCTCCAAGGCCTTCAGCTATACCAGCACCGCCGTCGGCGCGCTGGTCAAGCGCGAGCAGCATCTCGACGATCTCGAAAAGCTCAAGGAAGGCTCGATCGATTTCTACGCCCAGATGCGCAGCGTCTATCTGCA
>JBDHTV010000196.1:0-3448 GCA_039808825.1 Bdellovibrionales bacterium
ATTTCGCTGCGATGACCATGGTGATCTGTTTGCCTTCGAATTTCGGGAACTGTTCGATCTTGCCGAGCGGGTCCAGCACCTGTTTGACCTTGTCGAGCACGACGTTGGCCACTTCCTGGTGGGCCATTTCGCGGCCGCGGAAGCGCATGGTGATCTTGACCTTGTCGCCCTCTTCAAGGAACGATTTGGCGTTGCGCATCTTGATGTCGAAATCATGATCGTCGATCGTCGGACGCAGTTTGATTTCCTTGATTTCGATGACCTTCTGCTTCTTGCGCGCTTCGGCAGCCTTCTTCTGCGCCTCGTATTTGAATTTACCGTAATCCAGGATTTTACAAACCGGCGGCTCGGCGTTCGGCGACACTTCGACTAGGTCAAGCCCGGCTTCCTCAGCCAGCGCCAGCGCTTCGCGCGGCGTCATGACCCCACGCATTTCTCCGGCTTCATCGATGACACGAATTTGGCGCGCGTTGATCTCGCGATTGACACGGGGGCCGTCATCGGCCTTGCGCGGCGCTTCCGGGCGTTCCCGTGTAAAAGTTGGGCGGCTTATGAGAATTCTCCTCTGGTTGTTACTCGCATATAAAACTTGAATTTAACGCTTTTAAGGCTGTTATCAAAGGGGTTTTTTCTGGCCATCAGCGTCCCTTCGCCCGCTCGACCGAACTGATGACGCTATTCGCCCGCAAAGCCGCGATAATCAGGGTCAAGTGCTTGACATCACGGACTTCGACATCGACCAGAATATCGAAGAAATCCGTGGTGCGGTGCGTAATTTTGAAATTGATGATATTGCCGCCAGCCTTGCCGATGATCATTGTCACCGTGCCAAGCGCATTGGGCTGGTTGAACAGCACCAGAACCAGACGTCCGACCATCTTGACGTCCTTGCCGTGCCCGTCGTCCCAGGCCACGTCAATCCAGCGCTCCGGCATGTTGGCGAAGCTCTCGAGCGTCTCGCAATCTGTGGTATGGACGGTCACGCCTTTGCCGGTCGTGACAATACCGACAATGGGGTCGCCGGGAATAGGGTGGCAGCAGCGGGCATAATGCACTGCCATGCCCGGGATGAGCCCGCGCAGCGTGAGCGGCTGGTCAGTGGTGCGCCCTTCCCGCGTACGGGTACGCGACAGCTGCGCGGCTGTAAGATTCGCCTTTTCCTGCTGCTGCTTGGTCTTGTGGTCCGGCATGGCAGCGTTGAAGACATCGCGCACCGACTGCAGCGACGCGCCGATATTCGCATAAAGGTCTTCAATCGACTGCGCCTGGAACTGGCTATAAATCGGGTCGATCAGCTTTTCGCTATAGTCCAGCCCTTCTTGTTTGAAGGTACGCTCAAGCAGATTGCGCCCCAATACGATATATTCGGCACGCTGCTGCGTTCGGAGGAATTTGCGAATGCGCGCGCGCGCCTTGCCGGTGACGACAAAGCGTTCCCATTGCAACGACGGCACGGAACCCTTCTGCGTGACGATATCGACCTGGTCGCCGTTATTGAGCTGGGTGCGCAACGGCACCATACGGCCATTGACCTTGGCGCCGACGCAGGTATCGCCAAGCTGGCTATGCACGGCATAGGCGAAATCCACCGGCGTCGCACCGCGCGGCAGCGCGATGAGATCGCCCTTCGGCGTGAAGCAGAAGACCTGGTCCTGGAACAGCTCGAGCTTGGTATGTTCGAGAAACTCTTCCGGCCGCTGTGCCTGCTCGACGATATCGAGCAACTCGCGCAGCCAGCGGTATTGCTTGCCCTCGTTGCGCTCCGCCTCCGACTTATAGGCCCAGTGCGCGGCGACGCCGAGTTCGGCCACCTCGTGCATTTCCTGCGTCCGGATCTGGATTTCGATGCGCTGGCGCTCGGGCCCGATGATCCCGGTATGCAGGCTCTGATAATGGTTCGGCTTGGGCGTCGAGATGTAATCCTTGAAGCGGCCCGGCACGACCGGATATTTGCTGTGGATGACGCCGAGCGCCTGATAGCACTGCTCGACCGTGTCCACGACGATGCGGAAGGCCATGATGTCCGAGAGCTGCTCGAACGTCACATTCTTGCGCTGCATTTTGCGCCAGATGGAATAGGCAGTCTTCTCGCGGCCCGAGACCGTGGCGTTGAGCCCGCCCTTGCGCAGCGCCTCGCGCAGACCGACGATGATCTTGCTGATCAGATCGCCGCCTTCGCTGCGCAGGTAATTCAGCCGCGCCATGATGCTGTCGCGCGCGTCAGGGTTGAGTTCGGCGAAGGACAAATCCTCCAGCTCTTCCTGCATCTTCTCGATGCCGATGCGCTCGGCGAGCGGCGCATAGATCTCCATCGTCTCGCGGGCGATGCGTTTACGCTTCTCGGGGTTCTCGAGATAATGCAGCGTGCGCATGTTATGCGTGCGATCCGCCAGCTTGACGAGCAGCACGCGGATATCTTCCGACATGGCCAGCACCAGCTTGCGGAAATTTTCCGCCTGCTTGGCCTGGTCGTTCTGGAACTCGATCCGCGACAGCTTGGTGACGCCATCGACCATCTTCGCGACAACGGGACCGAATTTTTTCTGGATTTCCTCGGGCGTGGCCAGCGTATCTTCGACCGTGTCATGCAGCAACGCGGTCGCGATGGTCGCCGTGTCCATCTTCATGTCGGTCAGGATGCCCGCTACCTCAAGGGGGTGCGAGAAATAGGGATCGCCGGAAGCGCGTGTTTGCGTACCGTGCGCCATCATGGCGAAAACGTAAGCCCGGTTGAGCAGATCTTCGTCGATGTTCGGGTCGTAGGAGCGGACGCGCTCGACCAACTCATATTGCCGCATCATGCGCATTGGGCGCTTGGGTTTGGCGGCTTCGGCCGCCGCCGGGAACGCAGCAGAGACAGCGGGGGCTTTGGCTTGTGTCGGGGTTTCGGCCATCCGGTTCAGCTCTGGCCGGGACGGTTGTCGCCGGCGCGCTGCCGCCGCGGTGCACGCATCGCGCCCGGCTTCTTGTCGCTACCATTGATCGCGCTCATGACGACAGTGCGCGAAGGCGCATAGAACATGGCATTGCCCTTGAGCCAGTCAGCATCGGGAGGACGGTTGGTCTCCAGACTGCCGGGCGGCACGACAAGCGTGTCGCCATTCTTGATGCGTTCCTTCTTGGCGGCCGGACTATCCATATCGACCAGCACACCATTGTGATTGATGCGCCGGGCATGGACATTCTTGGGGTCGAGCGCCACGGCGGCGTCCATAAGACCCGCACCGTTCGGCAAGCGCAGCGGCGAACCGTCTTCGCGCACCAGGAAAATGTCCCGCGCCGCCACTTCCTTCACCGGTTTGCCCGCGTTGAGCGCGGTCAGGCTGCTGCGCACCTGTTCGATACGCTGCAGATAAGGCGAGACCGGTATCGTCTTCTGCGCATTCCAGCCTTCGGTGGCGCAATCCAGCTCCTGCGGCACCGTGCCGACGACATTGATCTTGACGCG
>JBDHTV010000197.1:0-3424 GCA_039808825.1 Bdellovibrionales bacterium
TATCGAATGCTGCTATGCAAGTTTTAGCCATTAGCGTGCTGATTGTAGTTTCTGCATCCTGTAATGTCATATTTTTACCCCGATATTCATATGCAGGCACCAGCAAGATTCTTAGCCAATTCATCGCTATAGGGTTCTATTCCACAGCTGCGCCTCGGCGGCGCGGCGGCGTGTGAGTCCGCCCAGCGTTTCGCCGCGCGCCTTGTTCCAGCGCATGAGCTGGACCGGCACCTGCTCGTACCAGCCGCGCGCGAGCAGCCGCAGCAGCGTCGATTGCGCGAAGTTCGGTACGCCGACATTGAAGGCGAAGCAGACCAGCGCCGCGAACTGATTATCATTGAGCGCCACGGGCACGAGCGGCGCGACGCCGCGCGCGGTCTGGCGCAGATCGTCATCGAGCAGCCATTCCGCCTGTTCGGCGGTCAGCACCATCCCCGGCCGCGTCGTGCGGGTGTGGCCATAGCCTATCGTCCACAAACCCGCCGGACAGAGATAAGCCTGCAGCCGCAGCCCTTCGAACTCCTTGATCAGCGCGCGCCCCGCGGCATTGACCACGCGCGCGCCAAACACCGCCCGCGCCAGCGCCGGGCCGGTCAGACCGGCGAAAAGATCGTCGCTCATTCACGCTCCGTGCGTTTCTGCAATTGCCGTAAAATCTCGAGCTGGCTTTCGCCGCGCGCTTCGATGCGCGCGAGACGCTCGCTGATTAGCGCCTGCTCACCGCTCATGCGATTGAGCAGCGCCTCGCTCTGGCTCAGGCGGCTGTCTTGAAACCTGTCCTGCTGTTCCTTGGCTGCTGCCCACCAGACGATGGAACCGGCCTGCAGCAGCAGCGCCGCGATGAGGCCGAGCGAAATGCGCCGGTCGAGCCACCAGCCGCGCGGCGCGGCGGGCGACGGATGCCGATGATGTGCCATGGTTCCTCTATTGCTTCTGCACGCGGAGTTTCCAACTGCCCGCACCGAGCGTGACGCCCGCGCCGGTGCCGTTCTGCAACCGGATGACGGCATTATTCGCGCTACTGACATAGGCCGTGGCGGTCACGCCTTGCAGGTCATAGGGTGCGGCGACTGTCACGAAGTCGCCGCACCCTGCGCCGCTCACGCTGACGGCCGCGCTGGTCACGCCCGCGCCCGCCGCAAGCGTGCCCGGCGTCCAGCTCAGGCTTGCCTCAAGAAACGGCGTGGCCAGATTGTTCCAGCCGCTGCCGCCATAGACGAGCAGGCGGCTTTCGGCACGGGCCCAGGCACACCAGCCGGGCAACGGCGTCTTGAGCTTCCACCCCGCGAACCAGGCCGCGACCTTGCCCGCCGCGCCGCTCCAGGCACCGATCGGTGCTGCGCCGACAATGTATGTGTCGCCGCTGCTTGGGCTGCTCGGCGGCGTATTGAGCGTGCGATCAAGCACGCTCAATTGCGCCAGCGCATCGAGATCGTTGAGCGCGTCGTTATGCGTGACTTCCTTTTGCGCCTGCCCGGTCGCGATATAGGCAAGCGCCAGATTGGGCGTCGTGGTCATGGGGCGTTCTCCTGCATGATTAAATGACAGCGACCGCGGGCGCGCCGCGGCCGTAGCGCGTGCCGATCTGATAAACGCGCACGGTATAGCTCGCGGGAATCACGCCGAAATCCGCGCTCTGCTGCGCGGCGGTGTAGAGATAATTAGGCTGCGTTAGACCGCTGACCGTGCGCTTAAGGTTATTCGCGCTATCGCGAATCTCGAGATCATAGAGCTCTGTGCTCTCATCAAGCGGTACATCGATGTTATCGAGCCAGCCATTATTGAGCCGAGCCCGGCGCAGCCAGCTCAGGCTTAGATCGCTGCCCAAACCGGCGGCCCGCACGCCTTGCAACTGCGCCGGAGCCCAAGGCTGCAGGCTGCGCAGCGTTGCCGTGCAATGGCGCGGCGCGGCATCGGCGAGATTCTGTCCGACCGTCACGGCCTTATAGTCATAAGCGCGGCCACGGTCGGATAATGTCAGTGGAATGAATTGCAGTTTATCCGGTTCGAGCAGCAGGAAACGTTCGCCAAGCGCATGCGCCGCGCACGCCGTTTCCGTGCCCAGCCGCCCGCGCAGCAGATTGCCAAGGCGGTAATAGCCCCGGCCCAACAAGGTCACGACCAGGAACTGGATGATCTCGTCGCCGAGCAGCGCCGCGTTGGCGCCGTTCAACAATTCCAGCGCGGCACAGCTGGCCAGCTCACCCTGCAGCAGCTGAATTTCGACTGTCCCATCATTATCGGGATAGTCCGGGCTGCCGTTCGGCAGCACCGTGACCGCGATGCCCGCCGTCGCCCGCTGGCTGTATTGCGCCGCGCGCCGATAGGCGACGCCATCGGCGGCGCGCCACAGGCTTGCACCGCGCCAGCCATCGGCCGCGGTCACGGCAGTATAAAGGCCTGGCGTGTCGCCCTCGATCGACAACGGCGGCAGATCGGCAAGCAGCAGCTGGCTTGGCGGCATGATGAGAGCGGGCGCGACCGGCGGCACAGGCGCGTCCGTCAAAGCCGTCACCGCGGCAGGCGGCACATAATTGGCGACGGCGGTACATTGCAGCAGCCCACCAGCCTGTTGCATTTGCGTCAAGCGCAAGGTCTGGCCCGCGACGCGTACGACATCGCCGGGTTCGAGCGCAAGATAGCGGCGCGACAGGCTGAAGCTGGCGCGCACACGTTCGGTCCAGGCGGCATAGAGCTGCGTTTGCGCCAGCTGCCGCGCCTGATCGGCGCTGCAGGCCAGCGGCAGGTTCAGCTTTGCCCGCGTGCGCGTCGTCGTCACCATGCGGCTAGCCTGCTGGCTGCCGACCGCGAATTCCTGCACCGGGTCGAGATAATCGACGGTCAGGCTGTACGGCAGCTCCAATTCCGGGGCGCGATCAAGTTGCAGAGCGGGCGGCATTTTTTGCGCGTCGCGCGCCGCGCGCAATTCACTGTCCGGCAGCGCGCAGTCCGGCGCGGCATGACGCAGCACGGCCTTGAGCCGGTCGCCGCTTTCAATCAGGTCGAACAGGGCAAATTGGCGCAAGGGCTCGATCGCACTGCGCCCGGTCAGCGGCGGCTGCAGGCTGTAGCCGGTTATATAAACATCGGCGAGCGCGCTCAATTCGCTCTCGTCCGGCGCATAACCGGCGGCAGCGAGCACCGCGCTGGCGATCGCCTGCAGGCTCACGCTCCCCGTATTGCGCGTGACGATCGCAAGCTCGGCAAAATCGAGCGCGAAATCGTCGCCGCCCTGGACGAAGAGCCGGTTATGGTCGATGGCAAAAGGCTGGTAATTAATGGCTCCGGCATTCGGGTTGGCGACGGGCACGGCATCGGTCACGCGCGTGAAGCCGCCGGATTGCAGCAGAATCTCTGACAAATAATATTGCGCGCCGAAGCCGGCGCGCTGCATGACAACCAGCCGGTTGCCGAACCAGCCGAT
>JBDHTV010000198.1:0-3421 GCA_039808825.1 Bdellovibrionales bacterium
GCATCAGCATCGGCCGCGAAGAAGAAATGCGCAGTCTGATCGACGCGCTCAAGAGCTTCCGCGCCGGGGAATGCTGACGGCAAAAGGATAATAAAACAATGACCCAGCATTTTGCCCACGCCGCCATCATCGGCATCGGCCTCATCGGCTCGTCGCTCGCGCGCGCCTTGCGCCAGCATAATCTGGTCGGGCGCATCAGCGTCGCCGACCGCGATGCCGAACATCTGAAGCGTGCCGAAGAACTCAAGCTCGGCGACGCCTATTTTGCCGACTCTGCCGCCGCGGTGCGTGACGCCGACCTTGTCATCATCGCGACGCCGCTCGGCGCGACGGGCAGCGTGGCGCAGACAATCGCTCCGGCGCTCAAACCTGGCACACTCTTAACCGATGTTGGCTCCGTCAAGCAGGCGGTGGTCAACGCCGTGCTGCCGCATCTGCCGTCAGGCGTGCATTTCATCCCCGGCCATCCGATCGCCGGCACTGAACATTCGGGCCCGGACGCCGGATTCGCCGAACTGTTCAGCGGCCGTTATTATCTCTACACGCCGCTGCCCGATACCGACCCGGCAATGGCGGCGAAGCTCGCGGCGCTGTGGCAGGCCTTCGGCTCGCGGGTCGAGGCGATGGAGCCGGCCCATCACGACCAGGTGCTGGCCGTGACCTCGCATTTGCCGCATTTGATCGCCTATACGATTGTCGATACCGCGACGAACCTGGCGAGCGACCTGCAGCAGGAAGTGATCAAATATTCGGCGGGCGGCTTCCGCGATTTCACGCGTATCGCCGCGAGCGACCCGACCATGTGGCGCGACGTGTTCCTCAATAATCGCGAGGCAGTGCTCGATATCATGCAGCGCTTCACCGAAGATTTGACCGAGCTGCAAAAGGCGATCCGCAAGGGTGATGGCACGATGCTGTTCGACGTCTTTACCCGTACGCGCGCCGTGCGCCGCAGTATCATCGACGCCAAGCAGGCGACGCAGCCGCGCTATTTCACGACGGAAGAGAAGTAATCAGCCGAGTCTTTTGTCGATACCCGCGATCCGCAAGAGACGGTTGCCGAGATAGCGGTCATTGAGCTTGCTGGGCACCGTTAAGGATTTCGGCCTATCCGGGTGTTTGAAGACATCGTGTTTACCATGATGGGCGATTTCCCAGCCTGCATTGCGCAGAAGCTCTTCAAGCGCATGCCGGTACCCATTCTTTTTCATCGTTGCCTCACCCAACGGAAAGCCTACGTCAGTGCTTTCCCAGCAAGGAGTGAAGCGAATTGGGGCAGCATGCGTCAATCGCAATATTGCTTGCGGCGCGGATTAATCATTGCCCCAGTGAATTTCCGGCACTTTGCCGACCGGGAACATGCCGAGTGCAAGCTGGCGCTCCTGGAGCGCGAGCGGCAGCGTCACGCTCTTTTTGCCGCTGGCGGCATCCGCCTTGCCCATCAGCCCGAATATCGTGCCGACGACGCTGTTGAAGGTTGGCGCTTCGGCGGGCGTCGGCGCGGCAGGGTCGTAAACCAGCTGCGCCGTGCCGGAGCCTTCGGGCTGCGCCATTTTGTCGAGCGCAAGCGTCGCATTAACATGGCCGCCGAGATTACCCCAGTTGAAATCGAGCCCATCAAGCTCGATGGTGCCGCCGTCATTGCGCCAGCTTTCGACCATCGGCAGGCCTCGCCAGTCCGGCGGCGCGCCGAGTACGCGGGCATTGAGCGTGAGCGCCGTGAGCTGTGCCGGGATATCGGCGATCAGCCGTGGCATGATGCGCGCGTCATTGACCGCGAGCGCGAGGCCAAGCCCGGTCTCGAGATGCGAATTGGGAGGCGTAGCCGGTTGTTCGAGCCGGATCTGCGCTTCCGCCGCCGTGAGCAGCGGTTCCGGCACCATGCTGGTCGCCGCCAGTTGCGCCAGCACGGCGTCGCCCAACGTGGCCGTGCCGGTCGCCCAGCGGCCGTTGCCATGCAGCGTCAGGATGCCGTCGAGCCGTTGCGCCGTGACGCGATGGGTGCGGTCGATCGGCCACCGCAGCGTGATCTCGACCGGCTTGGCGCTCACGATCCGGTAATGCCGCCACCAGCCGGGCATGAGCTCAAGCGTCACCTCCGGCGCCTCGATCTTGAAGCCCGCCGCCGTCTGCCAGCGCACATCGCGCAGCAGGAGTTGCACCGCGACGATGCCGCCGTCATGCCCTGCCAATCGATAATGGAAGCTGTCGCTGTTCTGCGCCGCGAAGCGTTCGAGCTGTTCGCGTGCGGTCGAGAAGGTGAGCCACCACAAACCGGCCCACAAGGTGGACAGGGCGGCGAGGGCGAGGCTGATGGGGATAATACGGCGCATCACGCAGCGATACGGCAAATTTCCGGCTTTGCCAATGGCCGTTAAAATTCCTTGAGGTCCGGCACGCGTTGGAACGCGATCTTGCTCGTCATCTGGCGCACGCTGTCGGGCTCCAGCCCGTAATGCAGCGTGCCGCGGCCATAGGCGCTGTTGATCGCGTCGATGGCATGGGCGAGCGCCGGCGCAGCCGGTTTACCGAAGCGGCGGGCAGGCGGCGCACGCTGTTCGAACAAGTCGCCTTGATGTTCCGCGGCAGGCACCAGCTCGCCGAGCACGACGCCGATGCGCAGCGGCTTGCGCCCTGCGGGCACCTGCGCCCAAAGTTGCATCAAGCTATGCAACAGCTGCGCCGTATCCTGCGTTTCCGGGCAGCGCTGGCCGCCGCCCCAGCTACGGTCCGGGTGATGCCGCGGCAGGTCATGGCTGTTTGTCCATTTGATATCGACGGCGAGACGGCGGCAATAAAACCCCTCGCGCCGCAGCCGCTCCGCCGCGCGCACCAGCAATTGCCGGATGATCGGCGTGGCGGCGGGCAGGGTGCGTTCGACCGGGGCCAAGACATGCTGGTGGCTGATGCTGCGCCGTTCGTGCTTGACGGGGGGCAGATCGGCGCCATGCAGCGAGGCATGAAAGCGCAACCCCGTCACGCCGCCCCAGAGCTGGCGTAATGTTTCACCCTCTTGCGCCCATAGCGTGCCGATATCGTGAATGCCATGCGCCGCGAGCCGCCGCGCCATATTATGCCCGATGCCCGGCAGCGCCTGCGCCGCCAGATGCGCGATGCGTTGCGGAAGTTCAGCGCTGGGCAACAAGGTGAGCCCGTCCGGCTTCTGCATGTTCGAGGCAAGCTTGGCGAGCAGGATATTGCTGGCAATACCGACCGAACTGGTCAGGCAGTCGCCGACGGTCGCACGGATATTGTCCTTGAGGCGCTGGCCCAGCGCGGCGGCGACGGCGGGGCTGGTCTGCGTCCGGTCGAGACGGCAGGCGACCTCGTCGATCGACATGACGTTTTCAATGGGGATGATGGCGTCGATCGCGGCCAGGATCCGGTGATGATATTGCGTATAAAGCTTGTGCTTGGCCTG
>JBDHTV010000199.1:0-3419 GCA_039808825.1 Bdellovibrionales bacterium
ACATCCTGGGCAAAAACGGGCGGCGTGGGCAGGGTCAGGAACAAGCCGAAACACAGGGGGGCCCAGAAAACCTGCCGTGCCAAACGCATCTTTGCCTCACGCGAAAAAGGACAATAATCCGAATATAATAACAGATTGTGTTCAGAGCATGAAGTGCCTAATCTGCCACTGATTCCAGCTTTGTTATCGCCATGTCAGCTTTTCTTCTGCGTTCGATTTTCTTTTTAGCCGTGCTTGTGCCGACTCTCAGCGGCGTAGCTTTCGCTGCTGCCGATGGCCATATTCATCCCGCGCCGCAGCAACGCCCAGCCTTTGCACGTGACAGTCTCGCGATCATGGGACAGGACGGCAGCCGTCAGCGCCTCATGGTCGAAGTGGCGCGGTCGCCCGACGAGCTGGCCTACGGGTTGATGAAGGTCAAGGAACTGCCGGGAACGGACGGCATGTTATTCATCGCACCCAAACCGCAACAGCAACTATTCTGGATGAAGGACACGCTGATTCCGCTTGATTTACTGTTTATTGATCCGAATGGCCGGATTATGCACATCGTGCCATTGGCACAGCCAATGTCTGAACGTTATCTGGCCTCGCGCGGCGTGGCGAAGGCGGTGCTCGAAATTGGCGGCGGGCTGGCCGAACGGTGGCACATCAAGGTCGGCGACACGGTAAATTATAAGGATTTTCAATAGGTAAAGTTTGGCATTTGCAGTTGCCAGCGCTCCGGGCATAGGCTATCAAGCCTGCCAGTAGTCAGGCGGGGTGTAGCGCAGTTTGGTAGCGCGCAAGTTTTGGGTACTTGAGGCCCCCGGTTCGAATCCGGGCACCCCGACCAACCACAGGAAGAGCGAGTTGCGATCATGAGCATCCAGGTGCGTATTCTTCAGCCCGCCAAATCCGCGATGCAATCCGGCCGCGCCAAAAGCGGCGCCTGGATTATTCAGCCGGTGCTGGCGACCGCGCGCACGCCCGAACCGTTGATGGGGTGGGTCAGCGCGGGCGATACGCTCTCCGAGTTGCAGAACCAGCTGCATTTCGCTACGGCGGAAGAGGCTGTGGCGTTTGCCGCGAAGCAAGGCTGGGGCTATGAGGTCGAGACTCCGGCGCAACGTGTCATCAAGCCGCGCAATTATCTCGACAATTTCCGCACCGTCAGGCCGCAGGACGAAGAAAAGCAAGCGGCGCAAGCGCAAAAGTAACGAATCCTTCGCGCTTTGCCCGGCACGATGGCAGGGTTATGCTTGCCATGCAGACGCGCCCTTAGCTCAGTTGGATAGAGCAGATGCCTTCTAAGCATCAGGTCAGAGGTTCGAATCCTCTAGGGCGCGCCATTCTTCCCGTTAGCCGATTTTGAGCCAGGCGACCTGATAAGGCTTCAGCGTCAGTGTGCCGTCGGCATTCAGCGTTACATTGCCCGGCGCATTGCTCAAAACATCTTCCGCGAACGCGATATTGAACTGCGCGGCATAGACATCCTGCAACGCCACGCTCTGTGCTTGCGGCGTGCAATTGGTCAGTGCCAGCACTTTCTGGCCGCCTTGCGGCGCGGTGCGCAGGATGGAATAGACGGGCCGATCCGTGCCGTGCGACTTGACGACATCAACCTGACACGCGGCATGGGGGCTGAAAGCCGGGCATTGCTGGCGGGCCTTGATCAGCTGCTCCTTGCGGCGATAGATGGTGTTGCGCAGCTGCTCGTAATTATTCTCCGGCCGCTCCAATGCCTTCTGGAAGGCGGCAGGATCGACCAGGCCGCGGTTCTTGTTCCGACGATGGCCGGCGATCTGATAAAGCTCTTCGTCATTCAGCAAACCCGTGATGACGCCCATATAGTCGGCGGGGACGCAATGCGGGCCGGAATAGATGAAGGATTGCGAGGCCATGAAGCGGTCAACGATGTGCTCCAGTTCCTCGACGCGCAAACGGTTGCCCTTGAGCGAAGCGGCCTCCGGTGGCGTCAGAATCGCTTGCGTCCACGTGATGCAGGCTTCATAGGGCACGCGCACATTCTTGCCGTCAATCAGCTTCGCCTTATAATTCACGCCGCCACCGCGGCGTTCCACCTGATGGACGAAGAAGTCGAGTGCCGATTTGCCTTCCGGCGCATCGTCCACTTCCGCCATCGGCAGCACGCCGATGCCGTCATGCGTATTGGTGAAGGACAGGCCGATGCGTTCGGGGTGCTTGGCGCGCTTGCGCGCCCATTGCAGCACCGCGATCGCGTCTTCGCGATAGATGGTGTAGAGCGAAACGGGCGCGGAAGGGAAGTCATAGACGATATGGCCTTCATCGCTGTTCTCGCCGAAATAGGTGGCGATGACTTCGCCGGTGGCGTTGACTTCCGGCACCAGCGCGATGCCGGGCGCGACATCGTCGAAGAAGCAGCGCATGGCTTTCAACACATTGTGCGTTTCCGGAACGCCGAAGCAATCGGTCGAGGCCTCGCGCGGCTTCAGGCCAAGCATCTTGACGAGGTAGCCGACGGCATCGAGGCGGATCCAGCTCGCGCCTTCGGCGACGAAATCCTTGACCAGCGATTCCATGATCAGGTTGAAGACGCGCGGGTCGAGAATGTTAATGTCGGCCTGCGTTTCGCTGAAGGTGCACCAGACATTCTTCTTCACGCCCTTGGCGTTGACGAAGGAAATGATGGGATTGTGCTCGCGCGGGCGGAAGACCGGCGTCATATCGAGCCGCGCGATTTCCTCATCCGTGAAGTTCAGGAAAAAGTTTTCATAGCCGGGAACTTCGTCGATGAATTTTTGGAACAGGTCGCCCTTGGCGGAAAGGTGGTTGAGCACGAAATCATACATCAGCTTTGCCTTGACCTTCTTGAGGTCGGCGGGCGTGCCGAATTTCGGGTCCATGCGGTAGTTCATCGCCTCAAAGCCGCCGTCGGCGCGGCCGGCCGGCCCCTTGACGCCTTCATGAATCATCGGGCTCGGAAAGTGCGGCAGGATATGCAGGTGCGAATAAAGCCCGGCGAGATGTTGATTGAAGAAGCGTTCCAGCTCAACCGCAGGCGGGGTATTGTCAGCACAGGCAATGTGATCGACATAGGAAATGCAGAGCACCGTCTTTTCATCGAACGCGGCAGAGGCATTCGCCGGACGCTCGAAATTCTGAGCCAGCCAGTCTGCAAGCTCTTGCAGATGGGTCATGATGCCCGGCAGGTCTTTGACCGGGAACAGGCCGCGATTGAAGCCCCCGGTTTCATATTGCACCAGCAGGCGTTCGATCCGCTCCTTGGTCTCTGCGCGCAGAGTTGCGGTGGCAGGGGCGGGCTGCTGAAGCTTTTGGGCCTGGGCGGTCATGGCTGTTCCATCGTTTTCGGGTGATCCGGACGGTTGCGGGCCGTGGCCGCGCAAGCGCTAAAACAGGCCGCTGCTATAGCATTTTTGCGCCAAATTGCAAAATTT
>JBDHTV010000200.1:0-3356 GCA_039808825.1 Bdellovibrionales bacterium
ACCGGCACCACATTGTCGATGACGACATTGCGCTTAAGCAGGAAATAGGTGACGCCGCCCGCCGTGCCGAGCAGGATGACGCCGAGCAGCACGAATTTGCCGAAGGCGCTGCCGCCGCTACGGCGCTGCGGCCGGTAATAAGAAGCGGGGCGCAGATCGGGATCGACGAACAAATCAGCCATGAGCAGCCTCCAGTTCCGGCGCGCTTTCGTCGCGCAGCTCATCGAGCGGCGGCACGCCGAGCACACCGAGTGCATTGGCGAGCACCGCGCGCGTCGCCTGCACCAGCGCAAGACGCGCCAGTGAAATGTCCGGATCGTCCGCTTGCAGGAAACGCATCGTCGCTTGCTCGCGGCCTTTGTTCCACAGCGCGTGGAACGCGGTCGCCAGCGCGATAAGGTAATAGGTGATCTGGTGCGGCTCCTGCGCTTCCGCCGCTGCGGCGAGCAAGCGCGGCCATTCCGCCAGCTGCTTGATCAGCGCAATTTCCGCCGGATTGTCGAGACGTTGCAGCGGCACCGCCGCGAGCGCCTTCAGATCGTCGGCCTGCGCGCCATAAGCCTCGCGCGCATGGCGGATGACCGAACAGCAGCGCGCATGGGCATATTGTACATAGAACACCGGATTGTCGCGCGATTGCTCGACCACTTTGGCGAAATCGAACTCAAGCTCGGAATCCGGCGTGCGCGTCAGCATGAAGAAACGCACCGCGCCAGCGCCCACTTCTTCGACCATCTCGCGCAAGGTGATGAGATTGCCCGACCGCTTCGACAGCTTAACCAGCTCGCCCTTGTTATAGAGCTTGACGATGGAATTGAAGATGACGTTGAGCTGCGCCTTGTTGTCGCTGAGCGCCGCGACGGCGGGCCGCATGCGTTCGAGATAGCCGCCATGGTCCTTGCCGAGCACGTTGATCATGATGGTGAAGCCGCGCCGCACCTTGTCGAAGTGATAGGCGATATCGGGCATGATATAGGCCCAGTGCCCGTCGCGCTTCTTGAGCGGCCGGTCGGTGCTGTCGCCGAACTGGCTGGAACGGAACAGCGTGAGCGGCACCGGTTCCCAATCTTCCATCGTCTTGCCGCGCGGCGGCGGCAACGTCCCGGTATAAATTAGCCCGCGATCTTCGAGCAGCTTGAACGCCTGCTCGAGCGTGCCGTTGTTGATCAGCTCGCGTTCGTTGGTAAACACGTCGTGCTTGATGCCGATGAGCTGCAAATCATCGCGGATCATGCCCATGATCATCTGCACGGCGAAATCGCGCATCGGCGCGAGCCATTCGCTCTCATCCTTGCCGAGCCATTGCTTGCCGTCGCGCGCCGCGAGCGCCTGCCCGACATCCTTGAGATATTCGCCGGGATAAAGCCCTTCCGGAATCGCACCGATAGCCTCGCCGAGCGCCTCGCGGTAACGCAGATAGGTCGTGCGCCCAAGCACATCGACCTGCGCGCCGGCGTCGTTGAAATAATATTCGCGCGTTACGTCATAGCCCGCGCATTGCAGCAGCCGCGCCACGGCATCGCCGATCACGGCGCCGCGCACATGGCCGGCATGCATCGGCCCGGTCGGGTTGGCGGAGACATATTCGACATTCACACGCTGGCCGCGCCCTATCCCGCAATGGCCGTAGCTATCCGGCGCGCGCAAAATCTCCTGTAATTCGCTTTGCCACGCCGTTGCCGTGAGCCGCAGATTGATGAAGCCCGGCCCGGCGATCTCGGCGCTGGCGATGCCCGGCGCGGCGCTGATGGCGGGCAGCAGCGCTTCAGCGACAGCGCGCGGCGGCTTGCCGACCGGCTTCGCCAGCAGCATCGCAATATTGGTCGCGAAATCGCCATGGGCCGGATCGCGCGGCGCTTCGAGTTTGAACGGCGGCAAAGGGTCAGGCAACGTCCAGCCCGCACCGGGTGCAGTGGCAGCAAGGGCTTGGGCAAGAATCTGCCGGGTTTGCTCGAACAAGGGCATCAGATGAATTTTTCCATGGAAAAGGCCCGCTGATAGGCCGTCACAGCATAGCGGTCAGTCATGCCAGCAATATAATCAGCAATCAAGCGGGCTCTGAAAGTCTGTTGCGCATCACCTTGATAAGCAACGATAATTTTATGCCACTCCCGCGGCAGGCAATCCGGATTGGCCATGTAATAGCCGAACAGCTCGGTCACAATGCGCTCGCCCTTGGCATTGAAGCGGTTGACCTCCGGCTGGCGGTACATTTGCGCCATCAGGAAGCTGCGGAAAGTCTTGAGATGCGCGCGCAATTCGGCGCTGCCGGTGACGATCGGCTCGCCCGCCGCGCGCACTTCATCGGCGTTGCGCGGCTTGAGCCGAGCGAGATTGGCCCGCGTCGTCGCCAGCACATCATCGACCATCGCGCCGATGGCCTGCCGTACCACTTCCTGAATCAGGATTTCCGGAATGATCGCCGGATAGCGGTCGCGCACCTGTTTGAGCAACGGTCCGAAAATCGGCAGCATCGCGATGGCGTCGAGCGCGAGCATCCCGGCGCGCACGCCATCGTCGATATCATGCGTATTATAGGCGATGTCGTCGGCCAACGCCGCAACCTGCCCTTCGAGCCCGCAATATTGTCCCAGCGCGAGATCGTAATCGCGGTTATGCGCCGCGATGGTCGGCGGCACCGGCTTGCCCGGTTTTTCCGGCAGCAGCGGTCCATTATGTTTGACGATGGCTTCCAGCGTCTCCCAGCTCAGATTGAGCCCGCCGAATTGCGGATAGCGCTGCTCGAGCAACGTCAAAACCCGGAAAGTCTGGTCGTTGTGGTCAAAGCCGCCATAGGGTTGCATCACGGCGTCGAGCGCGTCCTCGCCGCAATGGCCAAAGCAGGTATGGCCGAGATCATGCGCGAGCGCGACGGCCTCGGTCAGATCCTCATCAAGCTGCAATGTGCGGCTCATCGTGCGCGCGATCTGCGCGACTTCAAGACTGTGCGTCAGGCGGGTGCGATAAAAATCGCCTTCGAACTCGACGAAGACCTGTGTCTTGTTGCGCAAACGGCGGAACGCGCCGCAATGGATGATCCGGTCGCGGTCACGCTGGAATGGCGAGCGCAAGGCGCTTGGCGGCTCGGCAAAGCGCCGTCCCCGTGTCGCAGCAGCCTGCGTGGCATAGGGTGCCAGCGTCATGCGCCACTCCAGGTTTTAAAGAATAACAAAGACCAGCAGCATGAACAGCAGCAAGCCCGCGACGGCCACGCTCACATAAAAGCCTGCCTTGGTGAACTGGTGCCAGCCTTCGGCGCTGCGCGGCTGCAGCTCGCGCAAAGTCGCGGTCAAATCAACATGATGGTCATGGGACATGGTCATTCTCCTTGCCGCCGAAACTAGGCCGAATGCCCG
>JBDHTV010000201.1:0-3352 GCA_039808825.1 Bdellovibrionales bacterium
CTTGCCGGGCTCGACCGGCACGGTTCAACCGACATCGAACTCGCGGTGCGGCGCAAGGACGGCGCGACGCTATGGGTCAATATGCGCGGTCATGTGGTGCGCGATGCCGAGGACGCACCGGTTTATTATGAATGCACGATGTATGACGTGACCCAGCGGCGGCAGTCGGAGCGCGCGCTGCTGTCGGCGAAGGAACAAGCTGATTTCGCCAATCGCAGTAAATCCGAGTTCCTCGCCAATATGAGCCATGAGCTGCGGACGCCGCTCAACGCCATCATCGGCTTTTCCGAAATCATCAAGGACCAGCTGCTGGGGCCGGAAGGCACGCCGCAATATATCGAATATGCCAAGGATATTTACGACAGCGGCGCGCTGCTGCTCTCGCTCATCAACGACATTCTCGACATGTCGAAGATTGAGGCGGGCAAACGCACGCTGAGCGAAACCTCGATCGATGTCGAGCGCATCGTCCAGTCCTGCATGCGGCTTGTCGCGGTGCGCGCCAAGGCGGGCGGGCTGCAGCTGCGGCATGAAATTCCGAACAACCTGCCGCCGTTGCGCGGCGAGGAACGTGCTATCAAGCAGGTGCTCGTCAATCTCATGACGAATGCGATCAAATTCACGCCCGAAGGCGGCATCGTGACGGTCAAGGCCTATATTGATCCGTTCGGGCGCATGGGCATCGCCATCCACGATACCGGCATCGGCATCGCGCCGGAGGATATTCCGACCGCGCTGGCGCCGTTTGGGCAGATTGAGAGCGTGATGAGCCGCAAGACGCAGGGCACCGGACTTGGCTTGCCGCTGACCAAGGCGCTGGTCGAGCTGCATGGCGGCGAGCTCAAGATCACGAGCTCGGTCGGCGAAGGCACGACCGTGAGCGCCATTTTCCCCGCCGACCGGGTGATTACGCGCGCGGCGTGATTATTCCTTAGCTTGCGGGACAGGCTTGCCATGTTCCTTGAGCCAATCCTGCATCATCGCGATTTCTTTGGTCTGCGCGGCGATAATATCCTGCGCCAGTTGGCGCAATTCCGGATCTTTGCCGTTCTCCAGCACGACCTTGGCCATATCGATCGCGCCCTGATGATGGGGGATCATCCCGCGCACGAAATCGGTGTCGGCATCGCCGGTATAGGCAATCGCCATATCCTGATGCATTTTGTCATTGGCGGCCATGAAAGCCTGCGTAGCAGGGTTGGCAGCGGCTTTGGCTGCCGCGTGCGCTCCATGGCCGCGCAGGGGGACGCCGTCGGCGTTGTGGCTGGGATTGCCCTGCGCATCGAGGCAGGCTTGGGCGCTGGCTGCTCCTAATAGCATGGCGAGCAGGGCACAGGCCGGGAAAAAACGTGTCCGCATGGCAAACTCCTGGTCTTGTTTGAATCCAGATTATGTTAAGGTCGTCAGCATAAAGCGGCAAGGGTGCAATGATCCAGTGGGACGATGAAGCGATTATCCTGTCGGCGCGCGCGCATGGCGAAAAAGCGGCCATCGTGACCGTGCTGGCCGCGCAGCAGGGGCGCTATGCCGGGCTGGTGGCGGGCGGGCAGGGGCGCAATTGGCAGGGTGTGTTACAGCCGGGAAACTGCGCACAGGCGCGCTGGCGGGCGCGGTTGCCGGAACATCTGGGCCACTTTGCGTTCGATGTTGCCGGAGCGGGCGCGGCACGCTGGCTCGACGAGCCGTTGGTGCTCGCTGTTATCAGCAGCGCCTGCGTGGTAACCGAGCAGGCCTTGCCGGAGCGGCAGCCGTTGCCCGCGGTTTATGACGGGTTGCGTCACCTGCTCGCGGTCGATGATGCCGAGCTGTTCGGCGCGGCCTATGTGCAGTGGGAGCTTGGGTTGCTTTCTGCGCTCGGTTATGGGCTTGACCTTTCGGCCTGCGCCGTGACGCAGCAAAGCGACGATCTGGTCTATGTCAGCCCGCGGTCGGGCCGGGCGGTGAGCCGGGGTGCCGGGCGCGATTACCACGATAAATTATTGCTGTTGCCTAGCTTCCTGCGCGGCGAGCCGGACTGGTCAATGGCGGAAATTGCACGCGGCTTGCAGCTCACGGGGCATTTTCTGGCCCGGCGCGTGTTTCACCATACCGCACCGCGCAGCAGCCCGAGCTGGTTTGATTGCCTGCCCGCCGCGCGGCGGCGGCTTGCGGCTCTGTATCACGAAACGGCCGCGCCGCTGGCCGAACAGGTCGCCTGATTATTCGTGCTCCTTGAGCACATTCTCGATCCGCTTGTCCGGCACGACCCAAAGCATGGCCACGGCGAAATAGAGCAGATGGGCCACGAGCGGCATCACGAACGCGAGGCCGATAGCCGAGAGATAAAGCAGAAGCGATATCCTGCCCTTCGTATCGTCGCCGAGCGCCTGGGCAAGCAGACCCTCCCGGCCATGTGCCTTGATGATCAGGCGCTGCAACAAAGTGTAGGATCCCGCCGACATGAGCAGCACGAAGCCATAAAGCGCCGTCGGCACCGGCGCGAGCGGGTGGCTGTCGAGCCATGCCGTGGTGAATGGCACCAGCGAAAGCCAGAACAACAGATGGATATTGCCCCACAAGATTAGACCGTTCACGCGCTTGATGGTGTGGAGCATATGATGGTGGTTGCTCCAGTAAATGGCCAGAAACAGGAAACTCAGCACATAGCTGAGAAACGTCGGCACGAGCTGCTTTAGCGCGGCAAAGTCGGTGCCTGTTGGCGCCTTGAGCTCCAGCACCATGATGGTGATGATGATGGAGAGGACGCAGTCGCTGAAGGATTCAAGACGGTTTTTATGCATGGCTGATTCGCTCGTTTCTTCCATTGAGCCCGATGTTTTCCGCGGAAACAAGCCGCCTTTGCAAATGCTGCGGAACCGCTTAAAACAATGGCTTAGTCATTTGTTGGAATCATTCTCATGTCGCGTAGCCTGACCAAGCAAAACCCGCCTGAACCGCCCGCCGAAATCGTGGAGCAGCCACTCGCCACGGCGCTTTCCGAGCGCTATTTGTCTTATGCGCTTTCCACCATCATGGCGCGGTCGCTGCCCGACGTGCGCGATGGGTTGAAGCCGGTGCACCGGCGGTTGCTTTACGCGATGCGTGAGTTGAAGCTCGAGCCGAATCTACCGCCCAAGAAATCGGCGCGCGTGGTCGGCGACGTGATCGGCAAGTTCCACCCGCATGGCGATACGGCGGTCTATGACGCGCTCGTGCGCCTGGCGCAGGATTTTTCGCAGCGTTACCCGCTCATCGAAGGGCAGGGCAATTTCGGCAATATCGACGGCGATAACGCCGCCGCGATGCGTTATACCGAAGCGCGCCTGACCGATGTCGCGAAAGCCTTGCTCGAAGGCATCGGCGAGAACGCGGT
>JBDHTV010000202.1:0-3343 GCA_039808825.1 Bdellovibrionales bacterium
GGATTGGCGTTGGGCAACTGGCCGCGCTCCGCCATGGTAGCGATGGCGAAGTTGCGCAGCAAAGCCGTCGGCTCATGCTTGAGATAAAACGGATGCGACTCGGCCGACCAGAGCAGATATTCGGCATTGCGTTGACTCATCGCGAGCAGCGAGACATCCTTGCCCGCATAATCGACAAAGCGCATATCGGCCTTGGGGCGGCGCGCGCGCAGCCCGGCGGCGATCGCGATCGCTTCCGGATATTCGAGCCCGCTCGTCGCGCCGGAGAAGAACCAGTCCCCCGCGACCAGAATCGTATCGGTCAGTTCGCGGATGACCGGCGTCCAGACCTGCATATAATCCTTGTCGCGGCGCTTCGCGCCGAGATCGAGATTGGGCTGACCCGCGACCGCGACGGCGCCCTGTAAGGCAATCGGCGCGAGCACCTGCCGCTCCGGCAGCAGCGTGTTGAGCAGATTGAGCTTCTGCAGCTGGATACGGCGGTTGGGGCGCAGCACCTTGTCGGTGAAGTTCTGCGAGCCGATGCTTTCATCGAGATCATAGACATGGTGCGCTTTGATCAGCGTGCCGTCCTCGCGCTTGAGCGGAAACGGCATTTCCTGCCTGACCCAGGCATTGGCGAGCATCCCTTTCGAGATCGAACCGGCGCAATAGACGACCATCGCGCCGCCGGTGCTCGCCGCCAGCGCGGCATACACGGCGGTATTATAAGCACGCGACTGGTCATAGCGCGGGCCTTGCCGCCGCGCAAATTCGTGATCGACCGTGTCGAATAATTCGCGGTGCGGCGCGCGCAGGTAATGCGCGCGGAAGATCGCGGCGTGATCGGCGACGGTTTGCGGCTGGGCGGGTTCGGACAGGGCGGTGCTCATACGGGCACTCCGGCGGCAAGAGGCGTTCGGGGCGCGCCTTCAGGACTGCGGCGCGCGGGCAAAAGCAATGACGGGTCGGGTGGCGCGGTAAAGACCGCGACCGGCAGGGCGGCGGGGTTGTAATAGGTGTAGCTCGCCTTCTCGACCGGCGCGGCGAGCTCCAGCCGCCATAGTTTCTGCTCCGCAGGCGGCACGGCGAGCTCGGCGCAGAGCTTGCGCCACCCGGCATAGAGGTCGCCCGCCGAAAGTTTGCCATAGCGCCAGGCTTCGGTATCGGATAAGCCCGCGAGCGCATCGACGCCGATGCGCGTCGCTTTGGCGATGACACCGCTATATTCGTCGCCGGTTTCCTGCCCGGCCTGCTGACGGCGCAGGCGCACGGGCCCGGCGGTAAAGACCTGGCCGACATCGCGCACCAGAATCCCGGTGCGGACACCGAGCTGGGTCGGCAAGCCACCAGAACGGCCATCGACGAGACCCGCCCATTCCTGCGCGGGCAAGGCGACATGTTGCTGGCGCATATCGACCGCACGCGCACCATGCACCGGCGTGAGCTGCTCGAAGGTCAGCAAGAGCGGGTTCGCGCCGAGCTTCATGTCGGCGGTCCCATAGAGCGCGCGCGCCGCCGACACGGCATCGGCGGCTTCAGCCCCCGGCGGCAAGCGCGCACAGACGGCGCGCGCGGCCAGACGGAACATGCCCGTCGCGGCACCGACCAGCAACAATTGCTCCTGATTGGTCTGCAGCAGCGCCAATGCCGCCGCGGCCGCACCATCCGGCCGCGCCACGATGCGATGCTGTCCCCAGAGCGGGTGCCAGGGCGGCGGGTCGAGCAACGCGTCCGGTACCGTCAAGGTACGCAGCCGGTGCGGCGCGACATGGAACAACGGATTGGGTAACGGCGCTTTCGTTGCCGGATCATAACCCATGAGGTCAAGCTTGTCCGGCGTCCAGACATGACGCGCGACCCGCTCGGCCTTATAGCCCAGATGCGCGGCGAAGCGCTGCTGGCCGAGCGGCTCGGTGAGCAGTTTGGCGTAATCCGCCAGACGCTCGCCGGCAGCACCGGCCTGGAGATCGCGCCCCTGCTTGAGCTCGCTCAGTTCGCTCGGCACTTTCTGTTCGGACGGATCCTGATTGGGCGGCCCCTGCACCGCGCGCGTGACATAGGCTTCATACCAGGGGCGCGCCACGCCCCAGCGCTGCGCGAAATAATCATCCCACCATTGCGGTTTGAGCCGCCGCCCCGTGCCCTGATAAAACTGGTCGGTCGTGAAGGCGAGCACCGTGGCGTTGATGACCGAGCGCACCGGGTTGCGCTCATAAACGATGCGGAAATGCGGCTTGCCGCCCACCTCATCCTCATGCTGCGGCCACAGGCGTTTACGCGTCGCCGCGGGCATGGCGAGGATCTTGTCCCAGGGCTGGCGCTGGCCGCGCTCGTTGACCACCCAGGCATCGGGATAGAGATTGAAGCGCGCATCCATGCATTCTTCGCGCAGCTGCCAGAGATGACGGCGCGCCGTGTCGGTCGTCAGCCCTTTATCGGGCAACCCCGGCAGGGTAAAGGGTTGCCGCCAATTCTGCTGGAGTTTGGCGAGCTTCTTGACCGTATCCGCATAGCGCTCGCCATAGGCAGTCACCGCCGCCGGATCGTCGCTATATTCGACCGCGTGCCCTTCGGTCGCCTGATTGAGCAGCCTGTCAAACTCGTTCTGCGTGCGCCAGATCTGGATGCGCCGCTTGTAGATATCCTTCGGTTCACGGCGATAGCCGCCCCCGGGCTGCGGCGCGACATAATATTTCGGCTCGCCGTAATGGGCGAAGCTGTCTTCATGCTGTGCACGCTGGGCCAGCACCCGTACGGGCGGCGCGGGGCTGGTGAGCTCGTACCAGCTTTCCATCACGCGCTGGATGAAAGCGCGGTTATTGATGATTTGCTGGGTGCGGCGATGATATTCCTCGGGCGGCAGACCATGCCCCGCTCCGGCCTGGTAAGCACGCGCGAAATCCGCGACCACCGGGCTCTTGTTAAGCTCGACGGGGACGAAGACGGGTTCGTTGTTGCGCTGGACGAGCAGCGCACGCAGCTGGTCGTTCTTGAGGCGCATAATCTCCGCCGGGTCATGCGCGAGATTGAAGAGCAGCGCGCGGCGGCGGTCGCCGAACTGGTCATCGGTCGCGAGCAGCACACCGATCCCGCGCGTCAACATCCCCTGGTCATAATGGACGAAGCCGACAGGCGGACGATCGCTATAACCACGATTGCCTTGCAGGAAACGCTTGTATTTATCGGCATCGTCCATCGTTTCGAGGAAGCGCAGCCCTTGCGGGTCGAGCCGCCGCAGCTCGAAACTCAGCGCCGCCGTCGCCGCCGTGTCATAGGCGGAATTGTGCATCTTCTCGGGGTCGAATTCGCGCCCGTCATAAAGCCGGATGCCGCCCGGGACGCCGCGGGCGCGGTTCGCCGC
>JBDHTV010000203.1:0-3343 GCA_039808825.1 Bdellovibrionales bacterium
TTTTTCAAATCCGGCGCGCTCGATCTGGCCGATGCAGAAAAGACGGTGGGCAAGGCCTTGCAGGGCGCCGATGACGGCGAGCTGTATCTTGAATATCTGCAAAGCGAGAGCTTTGTCTGGGATGACGGCAAGCTCAAGGCCGCGAGCTTCGATACCACGCAGGGCTTCGGCCTGCGCGCGGTCGCGGGCGAAGCCGCTGGCTATGCCCATGCCTCGGTGCTGGACCCGGCCGCGTTGCAACGCGCGGCGGAGTCCGTCACGGCGGTGCATACGGGGCACAGCGGCACGCGGGCGGAGGCGCCGAGCGGCACCAACCGCCAGCTTTATCCGGCCGATAATCCGCTGCAATCGCGTGATTTCAGCGCCAAGATCGCGCTGATGCAGGAGATTGATGCTTATGCGCGCGCGCGCGATCCGCGGATTCAGCAGGTCAGTGTCTCGTTGAACGGCGTGTGGCAAGCGGTGCAGATTATCAGGCCGGGTGGCGTGCGTGTCGCCGATATTCGTCCGCTGGTGCGGCTCAACGTCTCCATCGTCGCCAAGCAGGGTGACAGGATGGAAGCTGGTTATGACGGCGCGGGCGGGCGCACCGATTACGCGCATTATTTCGATCCCGCCCAATGGCGCAAACAAGTGGATGAAGCGCTGCGTCAAGCATTGGTGAATCTGGAGGCTGTGCCCGCCCCCGCTGGGGAAATGTCGGTCGTCATGAATAATGGCTGGGCCGGGGTCTTGTTGCATGAGGCTATCGGACACGGGCTGGAGGGAGATTTCAACCGCAAGGGCACATCCGCCTTCGCCAAGCTGATGGGCGAACGTATCGCCGTGCCTGGGGTAACGATCGTCGATGACGGCACGCTCGACAACCGCCGCGGTTCGCTGACGATTGATGACGAAGGCACGCCGACGCAATGCACGCCGTTGATCGAGGATGGCATCCTGACCGGCTATATCTATGACCGGCTCAATGCCCGCCTCATGGGCAAGCGCTCGACGGGCAACGGACGGCGCGAGAGCTTCGCCCACAAGCCGATGCCGCGCATGACGAACACCATCATGCGTTCGGGCCAGCATGATCCGCAGGAGATCATCGCCTCGGTCAAGCGCGGGTTGTATGCCGCGAATTTCGGCGGCGGCCAGGTCGATATCACCAACGGCAAGTTCGTTTTTTCGCTGTCGGAGGCCTATCTCATCGAAGATGGCAAGCTCAAGCAGCCGGTCAAGGGCGCGACGCTGATTGGTTCCGGCTTCGAGGCCTTGAAGAAGATCAGCATGGTCGGCAATGACAGCAAGCTTGATGACGGCGTTGGCACCTGCGGCAAGGACGGGCAGAGCGTGCCGGTCGGCGTCGGCCAGCCCACCATGCGGCTTGAAGAAATGACCGTCGGCGGCACCGGCGGCTGATGATGGCCGATGCGCCGGATGACGAAGAAGATGAAGAACAGGCGGTCGTTTCGGAAGACGATGATTGGGGGCGCCGCGATACGGCTCCCAATGAAACGCGCTTCCTGATGGTTATTGCGATCACCGTTCTTTGTCTTATAGCATATGGGCTTTGGTCATTCTTTTCGCTTTGTGTTTCTGGGGTGCAGCAGAAGCCGTCGGATACAGGGGGCAATCCTGTGTTATTGATCATTGGCACCATAGTTGGTGTCACGACCATAGCAGCCATCTTTATGCCGCTTGATGAAGACTGACCATGGCCATGCATTTGCTTTTCGATGTTCTGGCCTGGCTGACGGCTTTGCTAACCCGCTATTGGGTGGGCCGGCGCTTCGGGCTGCAGAAACCACCGTTGCCGTCAAACCTGCGCCGCCGTTATACGCTCGTGCTGTTGTTGGGTGCCGCTAACGGCGCTGTACTAGTAGGCAGCATGAACCTCTGGCTGCAATTTCCGAACGCCATCGGCCATAGCGTGCTCGGGGCAATCCTGGGTGGCATCGTAACCGTGGAACTATTCAAATGGCGCCACAAAATTCGCCATTCCACCGGCGTCGTCTGGGCCTTGCCGCTGGCGCTCGGCATCGCCGTCGGCCGGATCGGCTGTTTCCTGACCGGCCTACCGGACTATACTTATGGCATACCCACGACCATGCCGTGGGCCGTTGATTTTGGCGATGGCATTCCGCGTCATCCGGTTCAGCTTTATGAATCTCTGGCGATGCTGATCTTTGCTGCTTATGCCCTGTGGGCTTTGACGCGACGCAGCCCGTGGTTCATCGCACACGGTTTTTACGCCTTTGCCTTGTTTTATGCCTGCCAGCGTTTTGTTTGGGAGTTTCTCAAGCCCTATGCCCCCTTGTTTGGCGGGTTGAACTTGTTTCATTATCTATGCTTGGTCTTGGCGCTATATGCCGGGTTTATGATCAGGAGCAATCAGCATGTTCGCGCGTGACGCCAAACCATATCTTTTTTATGGGCAAACGACCTCGCTCTGCGAAACCTGTCTTGCGCTTGTGCCCACAAAAATCATCGTTGAAGGCGATGAAGTTTTTTATCTCAAACGCTGCGCCGAGCATGGCGTGCAAAAGACGCGTATCGCAGGGGACTATGCTTATTACAAAACCCAACATGAATTTCTTAAACCCGGCGACCGCCCACTTAAACTGCACAGCAAGACGGATTATGGCTGCCCCTATGATTGCGGCCTGTGCCCGGACCATGAGCAACATTCCTGTCTGGCGATCATTGAAGTCAACGAACATTGCAACCTGACTTGTCCAGTCTGTTTCGCGGATTCATCGCCCCAGCGCGGCACGCACAAATCGTTGGCGGAGATCGAAGCGATGCTCGACGCCATCGTTGCGAGCGAGGGTGAACCTGACCTTGTGCAAATCAGCGGCGGCGAGCCGACCATTCATCCGCAGATACTGGAAATTCTCAAGGCGGCGAAGGCGCGGCCGATACGCCATTTGATGCTGAATACGAACGGTATCCGGCTTGCGCAAGACAAGGCGTTCGTCGCTGAACTGGCCAAGCTGACGCCGGGGTTTGAAGTCTATCTACAATTCGACTCCTTGCAGGCCGCTGCGCTCAAGAATATTCGCGGCGCGGATTTGCGCAGTATCCGTGATAAAGCGCTGGCTAATCTTGAGGAAGCCGGGGTTGCGACCACGCTCGTTGTCGTCGTCAAGCGCGGTGTCAACGACGGTGAACTGGGCGCGATCATCGACCACGCGTTGGGCTATCGCTGCGTACGGGGCATCACCTTCCAACCGGTGCAGGATGCCGGACGCAATGTGGGCTTCGATAAAAACCGTGACCGCATGCTGCTCACTGATATTCGCAGCGCCATTCTGGCGCAAAGCAAGCATTACTTGCCGGATGATATTATCCCGTTGCC
>JBDHTV010000204.1:0-3309 GCA_039808825.1 Bdellovibrionales bacterium
GGGCTGTGCGGTTAGATTGACTGCATGAGCAAGCCCAAGTCAAAAGCGAACCAGCAATACCAGACCGCACGTATCGCGCGCGTCTGCGATTATATCGCCGCGCATCTCGATGACGATCTGCCATTGGCGCGGCTGTGTCGGGTCGCACATTGCTCGCCTTACCATTTTCATCGGCTCTTCACCGCGCATGTCGGCACCGGTCTGTTTGCCTATACGCAGCTGCTGCGGCTCAAGCGTGCTTCCTATCAGCTCGTTTTCCGCAAGGATATGAAGATCATCACCATCGCGCTCGATGCGCATTTCGCGAGCCCGGAAGCTTTCGCCCGCACCTTCAAACGCACATTCGACCAGACGCCGTCGCAGTTTCGCCGCCAGCCGGACTGGCCGGCCTGGCACAGCCGCGCCATCGTCCAACCGCCACTAGGAGTACAGAAAATGCAGGTCAAGCTTATCGATTTCGCCGCCACCAAAATCGCCGTATTAGAGCATCTGGGTGCGCCGGAGCGGCTCAATGCATCCGTCGAACGTTTCATCGCTTGGCGCAAAGCCACGCAACTGTCGCCGGTCAAAAGCAAACGCACCTTCGGCATCGCCTATAGCAACCCGCGTACGACCGCGCCGGAAGCTTTCCGTTTCGATATTTGTGGCGAGGTGGAGGCTGATGTGCCAACCAATCCACAAGGTGTCATTACCAAAACCATTCCGTCAGGCCGCTGCGCCGTCATCAGGCATCGCGGCTCGCGTGATCATATGGAGGAGCCAATCATGGCGCTCTATCGCGAATGGCTGCCCGCGAGCGGAGAAGAGCTGCGCGATTTTCCGCTGTTCTTCGAATATCGGAACTTTTTCCCCGATACGCCGGAAAACGAGCTGATCACGGATATCTATCTGCCGTTAAAGTGATTGGCCCTTGATGGTTTTTCTAATCCGAAGCTTGGCAAATTCCGTGCAACAGAATTTGCTAAGCTGAGGTGGCGCATTGAGCGCCCGCGCGCTAATGCGCGCGTAGGCAAGGGAGCCGGAGGCTCCCGCCCGCCGTTGAGGGGCATATATATGGTGCGGGCGAAGGGACTTGAACCCCCACGAGTCTCCCCACAGGAACCTAAATCCTGCGCGTCTACCAGTTCCGCCACGCCCGCACACGACAAGGCTTGTAACGCAATTGGCCCGATAAAGCAAAAACTGGCTTAAAGCTTCGCGGCGACGAACTTGCCGGTAAAGACCACGGGGCCGGTCGGCGCGCCGGTTGGCGAACCACCGGCTGGTTCCATGCTGATCGCCAGCGTCGCGTTGCGGATGGTCGCTGTCGTCAGACCGTTGAAATTGGGCCGCAGCTGAGCTGTTTCCGGCTTGACCACGCCGAGCGAGCGCGGCGCAGGTAAGCCGTCGGCGATGATCCAAAGCTCGTAATCCTTGCCGTTCGGGGCTGGTGTGCCGAGTGCCACGACCTTGAGCGCCTGTGCCTTTTCGTCGAGCCCGATCAGGAAGGCAGGCGCGGTCGCGTCTTTTTGCAAGGCGGCGACGAAAGTCGGCGCCAGCGCCGTCGGTGCGGTCGATGGCAGGAACCGGCTGCCGACCGCAATAAAGGCGACGAGGCTGGCCGCGAGCGCGACGCCACGCCACAATCGCAGTTGGCGTTGCAGCACGGCTGCATCCGGCCGCCGCGGGAAGGGCAACACGCTGGTTTCCAGCCTCCGCTCGATTTTTGCCCACGATGTTGGTGATGGCGTGGCATCGGCCACTGCCCAGAGCAACGGCGCGAGCCGCTGCTCCCAAGCCGCAACCTCGGCGGCAAAGCTGGCATCTTGTCGGTGCAGCGTGCGCACGGCTTCCTGCTCATCGGGCGGCAAACTGCCCAAAGCATATTCGATGGCGAGGCCGCTGCGGTCGTCGGCTGTGTCGGTCATGTCTGCAGACACCCTTTCACAGCTTCCAACCCGCGCCGCAGCCAGGTCTTGACCGTGGCGACGGGTTTGTCAAAACGCGCCGCGAGCGCGTCGCGGCTCAACCCTTCCAGATAAGCGAGCATGATCATGCTGCGCTTCTCGGTCTCGAGTTGGTTCAGGCAGCGCATCAGACGGCTATATTCTTCCTGCCGTTCGCGGTCGGCAAGCGGATGCACAACATGCGCGGCGATATCCTCGAAGCCCGGCACATCGTCGGCGGCGATGGTGGACGGCGCGCGGCGCGCTTCATCAAGCGCCCGGTTGCGCGCGATCGTCGCCATCCAGGTAATCACGGCGCCCCGGCTACTCTGGTAATCCCCGGCCTTGTCCCAGATTTTGATATAGACATCCTGCAAAATATCCTCGGCCACATCGCGCCTTCTTAAGATACGCAGCACGATGCCGAAAAGTTTCAAGGAGGTCGCGTCATAGAGCGCCTTGAAGGCCGCGCGGTCGCGCTGCGCTACGCGGTCGAGCAACGCGACGAGATCGGCGGCAGTGGTGGGGGCGGCGGAACGCGCGGATTGCATAGCGCGCATCAGAGCAGATTTGCCCGCGCTTTCCAAGCCTTACCAAGCGCGGTTCCCGCAAGGAACCGACAAATCAAGAAAAAATCCACCATGCTGAAACTTTCGCTAAATCGCCGCGTATCTCCTCATGACTTCGCCAATGAGGTCATCCAACCAACTCAACGGAGAACAAAATGGCTTTCACATTCAACCTGCGCCACACCCTGCTGCTCGGCGCTGCCGTACTGGCGCTTGGCGGCATGGCCCAGACCGCGCACGCCGGTGACATGATGGCGGAAAAGACCGTCATGGTCGGCGGCGCGGCGATGTACCCTTCGAAGAACATCGTCGAAAACGCCGTCAATTCCGCCGATCACACCACGCTGGTCGCGGCGCTGAAGGCCGCCGATCTGGTCGAGACACTGAAGGGCAAGGGCCCGTTCACTGTATTTGCGCCGACCAACGCCGCCTTCGCCAAGCTGCCGGATGGCACGGTCGATACGTTGCTGAAGCCGGAGAACAAGGCCAAGCTGACCGGTATCCTGACCTATCATGTGGTGCCCGGTCATTTCACCGCGAGCGACATCGAAGCCAAGGCCAAGCAGAATGGCGGCAAGGTCAGCTTCAAGACCGTGCAAGGTGATGAAGTCACGCTGAGCAAGGATAGCGACGGCAAATGGTGGGTCTGGGATGCGCAGGGCAACAAGGCGGAAATCACCATCGCCAATGTGCTGCAATCCAACGGCGTCATCCATGTCATCGATACGGTGCTGATGCCGAAGTAATCCCGGAACCCTGCAAGAATAAGAACAAGGTTGAGGGGGCAGGGGCGTTCCGCCAGGAGCGCCCCTGTT
>JBDHTV010000205.1:0-3303 GCA_039808825.1 Bdellovibrionales bacterium
CCGGTCAGGCGCGGCACGAGACCGAACGGGTTGGCCGGCGCGGCGATCGCCGTGGTCTTGGACGCCGTGGCCGCGGGCATGGAAGAGCCCAACACCTTGCGCTCCGCGGTATGAAACGGAATAAAGACGACATCGTCCTGATCCTGTCCGCCGCCGGACTGGCCCTTGGGTTGCAGAACGCCGACGACCTCGATCGGCACATTCTTGATAAAGATGGTCGCGCCGAGCGGGTTGGCGTCGGACCCGAACAGATTATTGACCACAGTCTTGCCGAGCACGCCGACACGCGCCGCGCCGCGATCTTCTTCATCGGTGAAGGCGCGGCCATCGGCGATCTGCCAATTACGCACGGTGAAGAATGGCGCAGAGACACCCTGGATGCTGGTGTTCCAGTTCTGGTTGTTGAATTGCGTCTGCGCGTTCTGCCGGTTCTGGTAAGCGACATTGGCGACCGCCTCGTCTTCCGCCAATATCGCCTCGGCATCGGCGACGGTCAGCGTCGAAGCGCTGCCATAGCCGCCGCGCGCGCCGCTCGCCGTCGTCGCGCCGGGCAGCACGATGAGCAGATTGGTGCCGAGACTCTCGATCCGTTCCTTGACTGAGGCGGCGGCACCCTGCCCGACCGCGACCATGACGACGAGCGCGGCAACGCCGATGAATATACCGAGCATAGTCAGCGCCGTACGCAGCTTGTTGCGCCCAAGCGCGCGCCATGCGGCGGTGAGCGCCATCGCGACAAAGGCGCGCGCGCTCTGTTTCTCGTTCGCGCGCGGCGCGGCAGGTGTGACGGGATCATATGTCAACTGCAAGGGGGGGGCGGCATGGGCTTGCTGGCGCTGGTCGGACAATACCACGCCGTCTTTCATGACGATGAGTCGGTCAGCAAAAGCCGCGATGTCCGGTTCATGCGTGACCAGCACGATGGTCAGCCCATATTGGCGATTCAGCGTTTGCAGAATGGCGAGGATATCATCTGCCGTTTTAGAGTCCAGATTGCCCGTCGGCTCGTCGGCGAGCAGAATGGCAGGCTTGTTGATGAGCGCGCGCGCGATGGCGACGCGCTGCTGCTGCCCGCCGGAAAGCTGGCTCGGATGGTTGCGGGCGCGGCTGCCGAGGCCCAGCATGTCGAGCATTTGCCGCACGCGCTCCGGCCCGCCCGCGAGTTGCCCTGAATAAAACAATGGCAGCGCAACGTTCTCCGCCGCGCTGGTGCGGGCCAACAGGTTGAAGCTCTGAAACACGAAACCGATATTGCGGCTACGGATCTGCGCGAGTTCGGGCTCGCTCAACGCCGCGATCGGCGCGCCCTCCAGGAGATAGTCGCCGCTGGTCGGCCGGTCGAGACAGCCGATGGTGTTCATCAGCGTCGATTTGCCGGAGCCGGACGAGCCCATGATGGCGACGAATTCGCCGCGCTCAATGGTGAGGCTCACGCCGCGCAAAGCGTGAACATCGACATCGCCAAGACGATAGGTCTTGGTGACGTTGCGTACTTCAATGACGGGTTGTGGCACCTGGCTTCCCCCCGTCCTAGAAGCGCGGCCCGCCGCGCGCCAGCGGCGAGCTGGCGGAGGTCGGACGCGCCGTGGCAGCTGCTTCGGCCTCCTTGACGATGATCGGCTGCCCGGCCTGCAACGCGTCCGCCGTCACTTCGGTACTGGTGCCGTCGCTGAGCCCGGTCACGACCGGGACGCGTTTCGGCTTGCCGTCCTGCAGCAGCCAGACATGCGGCTTGGGCACGTGCTTTTCCTGCCCCTGCTGTTCGCCATTCGCCGCATGTTTGCGCTCACCGCCGCGCGGCGTATAGCGCAGCGCCGCGAGCGGTACTTGCAGCACATTTTCATGCGTGTCGATGATAACGCGCACATTCGCCGTCATGCCGGGCAGCAATTGCAGCTCCGGATTCTCGACACCGATCACGACATCATAGGTCACGACATTCTGCACCGTGATCGGCGCCTGCCGCACCTGCGTCACTTGCCCCCAGAATTGCTTGTCGGGATAGGCTTCGACCGTGAAATAAGCCTTCTGCCCTTCCTTAATGCCGCCGACGTCCGACTCGCTGACATTGGTATCGACCTGCATCTTGGTCATGTCTTTCGCGATCAGGAACAAGGTCGGCGTCTGGAAGCTGGCGGCGACGGTCTGGCCGACATCGATGCTCCGCGAGATGACGACACCTTCGACTGGAGAAACGATGTTGGTGTAATCGAGATTGACGCGCGCGGCTTCCAGCGCCGACTGGCGCTGCTTGATGGTTGCCTCGTCAATGGCGACCTGCGCCACCGCCTGATCAACCGTGCTCTTGTCGCTATCGAGCACATCCTGCGAGACAATCCCCTGCTTGCGCAGCTTCTGGTCGCGCTCGTAATTGGTTTTGGCATAAGCGAGACTGGCCCGATCCTTCTGCAGTTGCGCCTGCGCGCTCGCGAGGTTGGCCTCGCTCTGATCGACCACGACCTGATAAGGCCGCGGATCGACCTTGGCGCAGAGTTGGCCCGCCGTCACTTTGGTGTTGTAATCGCAGGCGAGGCTCTGGATCGTGCCCGAAACATAGGAGCCGACCTGCACCGTCGTGACCGGGTTGAGCGTCCCGCTCGCGGCAACGGAACGGACAATATTGCCTTTGGCAATCGCCGCGGTGACATAGCGCGGTCCATCTGCTTGCGCTCGCCAAAACCAGAATCCCACGCCTAAAATAATCAGCGCACCAACGGGAACCAGAAGGCCCCGCTTAAAAAATATTTGCTTCATTATATCGCCCGCAAGCTTGAAACAGCCTCAGGCTATTGGCCAATCATGGCTTTTTCGGGCCGAAAGACATCGGGTCATTTAGTTACCGATGCGGAAGCACCCTTACCCAAAGAGCGCGAAACTCAAAAATCCGAAATGAAAAGATAGACCATCGTCGCGGCGGCCATGCCCGCGATGATTATATTGAGCGCGAAAGCGAGGTTCGGGCTGTAATAACGCGGGATATCGGCAGGACGCAGCGTTTTGACGACGCGGCGATACTGCAAAGCCGAGGCGGTCGAGAAGATACATCCCAATCCGATGAAAATCAGTCCGACCCAGAAAGACGGGCGCTCGAAAATCACCTTGTCGCTTTTTTCAAGAATGGTTTTGAACATCCCGAAACGGTCAATCGCGAAACCGAACGCCATCAGCGCCAGCGCGGTGCGGTTCCAGGCCAGCGCCGTGCGCTCGGCCGCAAAAAATATCCGGGGATCTTCCTGAAATTCGCCTGCCACGGGAGCCTTCACATCTATTCTGCTATTCTGCACGGTAATGGTGGAAGGGGGC
>JBDHTV010000206.1:0-3281 GCA_039808825.1 Bdellovibrionales bacterium
GGTAGCCAAAGCGAGTGAATGATATGCTGAAAAAAGCTGGTTTTGCGGTCGCCACAGTGTGTTTACTGGTTGGCGCCTTATTCGTTGCTGCTGCGGCGACGGCGGCTTCTGAACCCGTGAAAGTCGGCGGTGCGATCAAGGCCGATGCCAACGCGGCAGCGGCAGCATCGCCGGTTGATGCCGTCGATCTCAAGAAAATCCCGCTTATCCAGAATCTGCTGCAAAACGGGGCGGAGCTTTATTATGTCGGCATCCGTGCTGGGATGTACGGCTTTTTGATGTATAAGGACGGCCAGATGCAGATGGCCTATCTTACTCAGGATAAGCAGGCAGTGGTGTTTGGCGGCATGTTCGGGATTGACGGCACGAATATTTCCAGCCAGCAGGTCAACAATGCAAGTGCCGAAAATGCTCAGCTCAAGGCGTTGTTGACGGCCTCTGCCGAGCAGCAAAAAGAAATGGAACGTTTGAGCGGCATGGGCTCGACTCGTGATGCGACGCTTGAAGCCAAGAAGAGCAGCCTGCCTGCCGGGGGCGGCGTGAGTTTGACGCCTGGAGAACGCTTGCTCAACGATTTCCTGGCTGCAGCCGGCGTCGTGGTAGGGCAAGAAGGCAAGCCATTGGTCTTGATGCTGGTTGATCCGCATTGTCAGTTTTGTAAAGCGACCTGGGGCGAGCTTTATGAGCCGATCACCAAGGGGCAGCTCCGCATCAAGCTCGTGCCGATCGGTGCTGAGGGCAGCGAGAACGAGAAATATGCCGCGAAGTTTTTGCGGAGCAGCGATCCGCTCAATACCTGGAACAAATTCGTCAACGGCGATAAATCCGTTCTGGCGGGCGATCCACCCGCAGCTGATATTGCTGCTGTACGCGCGACAATGACGATGGTTCTGAACTGGAAAATCCAGGCCACGCCATATATCATCTATCGCGGGAGCGATGGCCGGGTCAAAGTCGTGCAAGGCAAGCCGGATAAAGTCGCCGCGATCTTGAGCGACCTCAAGCCTGCACCGTAAACCATTAGGCTTTACGTTAACCAAGTTTGGGGGGGCGATGGCCCGTTTTATCGATAAGCCGCCACGTGAACGGGATGATAGCCGGGCCTTGCAAGTCCGGCAAAATGGGGCGGTTGGCCGTTCCGGGCAGCCAGCTGTCCGTAGGGATATTATCACACGACAAGGTCCGATTCCGAAGGCCTGCATCGTCTATGGCTGCGCTGCCGCAGTCCTGTTCCTTCTTGCTCTATATTTTATGTTTAAGCTTGCAAACTGGCTGACAGGTTTGCTTCTATTGATTCTGTCGTTTACGCTTTTTGGTTATGCCTACTATTTTATGCGTTATCGCTAGGTTGTAGCATAAAGCGGGCTTGGTTTTTCTACGTGCTTGTGCTTTATAGGGAAAATGGTTCCCTGCGGGTTTGATAAGGATTGGCTCTGATGAAGATGAAGCTTTTGCGCGCTATCGCGATGTTGGGTTTCACGGTATCGCTGGCTGCTTGTGAGTCCGCGCCGGCGACGATCACGCCGCTGGTCGCCGAGAATGACCCGGTCGCCCTGCGGATCGCGCAAGCTGCCGAAAAAGCCTCCAAAGCGCTCGATACGGTTGCCGGGATTGAACAATATAAAAATCCGCTGCCGCCGATGGAAAATTTTGCAGGCGCCCCGCAGCCGATCGCGCAACCGATCACCATTACCTGGAGCGGTCCCGCTGAACAGATCGTGCAGACGCTGGCGGCCAAGGCCGGTTATACTTATCGCACTGCGGGGGCTCCGTCGAACATCCCGCTCACTGTCATGATCGATGCTTATGAAAAGCCGTTGATCGATGTGCTGCGCGATGTTGGGCTGCAGCTTGGCAATCGTGGTGATGTCGCGGTCGATATCAATGCGAATGTCGTGCAGCTGCGCTATGCGCCGACGGATGGTAAGATTTGACCATGAAACAATCCACTCGCATTCTGTTATTCGGGGCCTTGCTCTGCGCGACGCTGCCAGCGATGGCGGCGGATGTCGCGCCGCCGGAATATTCCGAAGACGCATTGAAAAAAGAAGAAGTGGCAGCGCCGGCGCCGCCAGACATGTTCCAGTTGCAGGAGCAGGACAGCGGCAAGGATGCGGGCACGCCTGACGATCCCAAAGTGGGATTGCAGATTCGCGGTGATGCGGTTAAAGAGGCGGCTTGGTCTTATGGGGCGCGCGGCGGTCTTGCGGCGCAGACATTTAAGATCCAGCGGCGTATCGCTGAAATGGATGGCTTGCTGACCAAGACGTTCGATTTCCGGCGGTTGTTGCTGAATGCGCCGTCTGGACTCATGATTGAACCGCCAATCGTTTCCGAGGCGCAGCAGGCAGTGTTGGTGGCAGGCGGCGGTCAATCGGCTGCGGTTGCCGACCGGATTATTCGCATTAACCGGATCGCACGCATTGTGACGGCGCCGCGCGATTGGCATCTCTATCTTGAGCGCGACTGGGGTAAGGTCGAGCCTCCGCCTGCCGCGTTATTGCCGCGCGATGTCGCGGAACGCGAACAATGGCGTAAATTCGTCAAGGAAGGGTGGGAAGCCGGGGTCTTGCAGGCTGACGAAACCTTTCAGGCTGACCTTGATCGTATGACCAATGATTATATTGGTATGGTCCGTTATCGTGAATTGCTGGCGCAGGGCATGATTTCCGCGCCCTATGCCATGCATGAGGATCGCGGTATTACGGGTGGCGGCGCAGAGATGCGCATCGGTGATCGTGGCATTACGATTACCGGCCAGTCCACGCTTATTCCGCGGAGCGAGAAGTGGCAGTCGACGCTTCGCTAGCCGATGCCAATCGGCGTGCGGCGGAACTCGGAACCTGGACGGACGAGCCGCTGCGTATCTATGAAGAGAATGTCGATAGTCTGTTGCTCTGGTGTGTCACCAAGCGTGCGACCGATATCAGCATCCAGACGGATAAACCGGTCTATATCGAATCCGATGGCGTGTTGTTTCCGATAACGCGGCGCGCGCTTGACTCCGCCGACATGGTCAATATCCTGGCGCGCGTTTACGGCCAGGACGCGCTGGCGAAGCTCGCTTCGGGCCGCGATCTTGACTTGTCCTATGAAATCCGGCCTGACCGTACAACGCGCTATCGCTTCCGTACCAACATCACTGCGATTTTGAGCCGCGGACGCGATAGCGTGCAAATTACGATGCGGTCGCTGCCCAATCTACCGCCGACGATGAAGGACCTCAATATCGAGGACAAAATCATCGAAAACTGGGCGCCGCGGCAAGGCCTCATCATGAT
>JBDHTV010000207.1:0-3250 GCA_039808825.1 Bdellovibrionales bacterium
CCGCCAGGCAATCTCTATGTTTCGCTGCTGTTGCGCCCCAAGTTGCCGCAGGCGGAGCTGGGCTTATTCAGCTTTGTCACTTCGCTCGCATTGGCGCGTGCTTTGCCGGATGCGCTCGATAAAGACCGCGTCAAGCTCAAATGGCCGAACGATGTGCTGGTGGATGGCGCGAAGATCGCCGGCATTTTGCTGGAATCCTGCAACACGCCCAAAGGCACGGCGCTGATCATCGGCATGGGGGTTAATGTCGCGCAGCAGCCGACTGAGACGCCTTATCCGGTCACATCCTTGGCCAGGCTTGGGTTTGCGCCGTCGCCACAGGCTCCGCGTGCGCTGCTTGAGCGTTTTCTGCCAGCGCTGGCAGAAACCCGCGCCACTTTGGCGCAGGGCGGGTTTTTGCCCATCCGTGAAGCCTGGCTGGCGCAGGCTTCCGGGCTCGGCGAGCCGATTGTCGTGCGTTTACCGGATCGCGAACTGGACGGACGCTTCATGGGTATTGATGAAAAGGGGTGTTTGCTCTTGCGGCGGCCGGAGGGTAATCTGCAGACAATCGCTTCGGGCGAGGTTTTTGCCAATATGATGCAGGCACGCTGACCATGTTACTTGCGATCGACGCGGGGAATACCAATATCGTCTTTTCGGTCTTTTCCGGCCCTGAGCTGGCGGGCAGCTGGCGCGCGATGACGCGTGCCGAACGCACGGCGGACGAATATGCCGCCTATCTGCTGACCCTGTTCGGCAATGCGGGCGTCGATCCGGAAAAACTGCAGATCGCCATCATCAGCAGCGTGGTGCCGGACGCAAATTTCGCACTGCAGCGGTTGTGTGAGGTCAATCTCGGCATCGAGGCGGTGTTTATCGGCGACCCACGGCTTGAACTGGGCGTTAAAATCTGTATCGACCGGCCCGAAGAGCTTGGTAATGACCGTATCGTCAATGCGGTCGGGGCACTGGCGCAATGCAAGCCGCCGTTTTTGATTATCGATTTTGGCACGGCGACGACCATCGACTATGTCAATGCCGCGGGCGATTATAGCGGCGGCATCATTGCACCGGGGCCGAACCTCTCGCTGCAGGCGCTGCATATGGCGGCGGCGAAGCTGCCGCGCGTGGCGATGGCGGCACCCGCGAAAGTCATCGCCACTAATACGGTCGGCGCGATGCAGTCCGGCATCTTCTACGGCTACATCGGCATGATCGAAGGGCTGGTGCAGCGGATGCAGAACGAGGTCGGCCAGAAGCTGCCCGTCATCGTCACCGGCGGGCTCGCGCACTTGTTTTCGCGCGCAACGAATATTTTTACAGTGCATGACCCCGATCTGACCTTGCGTGGGTTGAAGCTGATTTATGACCGGAATCGTGAAAGGATTCAGCCGGAATGAGCAAGAAACGCGATAGCCATCGCCCTGCCGACGACGCCCTGTGGTTCCTGCCGCTCGGCGGCTCGGGCGAGATCGGGATGAATCTCAATCTCTACGGCACCAAGGGCAAATGGCTCATGGTGGATTGCGGCGTGACCTTCGGCGACGATACGACGCCGGGGATCGATGTCATCATGCCCGACATCAGCTTCATCGCCGAACGCAAGAACGACCTTGTCGCCATCGTCATCACGCATGGCCATGAGGACCATATCGGTGCGCTCGAATATCTGTGGGGCCAGCTGCAGTGCCCGATTTATGCGACGCCGTTCACGGCGCAACTGATCCGCTCGAAAATGTCCGACCACAAGGGCATGAGCAAGGTGCGCGTGCTGGAGCTGCCGTTGCACGGCAAGTTCTCGCTCGGGCCGTTTGCGGTGGAGATGGTCAGTGTTACGCATTCCATCCCCGAATCCAACATGCTGCTGATCGCTACCGAGGCCGGGAAGGTGCTGCATACGGGCGACTGGAAGTTCGATCCGCAGCCGCAAATCGGCGAATTGACGAACGAGCAGCGGCTCAAGGCAATCGGCAACGAAGGCGTAATGGCGCTGATCGGAGACTCCACCAACGCGCTCGTGCCGGGGCATACGGCTTCGGAAGCCGACGCTGCCAAGGGGTTGCGGCAGTTGTTCCCGACACTGCGCAACCGTATCGCCGTCACGCTCTTCGCCAGCAACATCGCGCGGATCAAGAGCATCGCGGCGGCGGCGCGCGCGAGTCAGCGCGAGGTGGTGCTGGTCGGGCGCTCGCTGTGGCGCAACGCGGAAATCGCCGAAGATTGCGGCTATCTCGCCGAGTTCCAGACATTCCTGGAGCCCGAAGAAGCGGCGACTATCCCACGCGACCGGCTGGTTTATATCTGCACCGGCAGCCAGGGCGAGCAGCGCTCGGCGCTGACACGGCTGGCGCAAGGTGATCACCAGGAACTGGTGCTCGAACCGGGCGACAATGTGGTTTATTCGTCGCGCGATATTCCGGGCAACGAGAAGGCCATTGGCCGCGTGCAGAATCTGCTGATCGAGAACGATATCAACCTGGTTACGCCGGACCGCATACCGCACACTATTCATGCCTCCGGCCACGCGGCGCAGGATGAGCTGATGGAACTGTATCGCTGGGTCAAGCCGAAGCTGGCGGTGCCGGTGCATGGCGAACTACGGCATCAGACCAAGCATGTCGAGCTGGCCAAGCAATGCGGTGTCACGCATACGCATATTCCAACCAACGGGCAGATCGTGCGGCTGTCTGCGAATGGCGCCGAGGTGGTTGGCGAGGTGCAGTTCGGGCAGTGGGGTATGGACGGTAAGGCGTTGCGGCCGATGGGGCAGGGGGCAGTGCGTGACCGGCAGAAGATTGGCTATAGCGGCGCCGCCGTGGCGACCGTGGTCATCGACCGGACCGGCAAGCTGCTCAAGGAGCCGCAGATTGCGCTGATGGGCGTTGCGGACGCGCATGAGCTGGAAGCTGTCATCAATCACGCGCGCGCGGTGATCGCCGATGCGATCGAACAAATGCCGAAATCAGCGCGGATTGGCGATGACGCTGTAAGCAAAGTGGCGGGGCAGGCGCTTCGCCGTTGCCTCAATGAGCTGCATGGCAAAAAGCCACTCACTGAAGTCCATATTGTGCGTGTTTGAGCCGTAGATGGATTCTGCGGCAGACTGGAAAAGCGTGGTTGCGCTGCTGTCCATTTTGATTGGTACGGCAGGTAACTGGGATTATTTTGTCGCGATCCGGCGCCATGTCATCAAGCCCCATTTATTCAGCTGGTTTATTTGGGGCATCATTACCGTCATTGCGGCGGCGGCGCAGGCGATCAAGGGTGC
>JBDHTV010000208.1:0-3236 GCA_039808825.1 Bdellovibrionales bacterium
ATGATTTTGTCCTCGATATTGAGGTCCTTCATCGTCGGCGGCAGATTGGGCAGCGACCGCATCGTAATTTGCACGCTATCGCGCCCGCGGCTCAAAATCGCGGTGATATTGGTACGGAAGCGGTAACGCGTCATACGGTCGGGTCGGATTTCATAAGACAAGTCAAGATCGCGGCCCGAAGCAAGCTTCGCCAGCGCATCTTGACCATAGACCCGCGCCAGAATATTGACCATGTCGGCCGAATCAAGCGCGCGCCGCGTTATCGGAAACAGCACGCCATCGGCTTCAATATAAACCGGCTTATCCGTCTGGATGCTGATATCGGTTGCTTTCTTGGTAACGCACCAGAGCAACAGACTATCAACATTCTCTTCATAGATACGCAGCGGCTCGTCCGTCCAGGTGCCGAGCTCCGCCGCTTTCCGATTAGCATCGGCTAGCGAAGCGTCGACTGCCACTTCTCGCTCCGTGGAATGAGCGTGGATTGGCCGGTAATCGTAATACCACGATCACCGATACGCATTTCAGCGCCTCCACCCGTAATACCGCGATCCTCATGCAAAGCATACGGCGCAGAAATCATGCCCTGCGCCAGAAGTTCACGGTAACGAACCATACCGACATAGTCCGTGGTCATGCGGTCAAGATCCGCCTGGAAAGTTTCATCAGCCTGCAAGACGCCAGCTTCCCAGCCTTCCTTGACGAATTTACGCCATGCTTCGCGCTCTACGACATCGCGCGGTAATAACGCGGCAGGCGGTGGTTCAACTTTGCCCCAGTCGCGCTCAAGATAGAGATGCCAATCGCGCGGCGCCGTCACAATGCGGGCAATCCGGTTGATGCGAATAATCCGGTCGGCAACCGCAGCAGATTGACCGCCGCCCGCCACCAACACCGCCTGCTGCGCCTCAGTCACAATCGGTGGCTCAATCATGAGTCCAGACGGCGCATTCAGCAACAGCCGCCGGAAATCGAACGTCTTGGTCAGCAAGCCATCCATTTCAGCGATGCGCCGCTGGATTTTAAATGTCTGCGCCGCAAGACCGCCACGCGCCCCATAAGACCAAGCCGCTTCCTTGATGGCATCACCACGGATTTGCAATCCGACCTTTGGATCATCAGGCGTGCCAGCATCCTTGCCGCTTTCCTGCTCCTGTAACGCAAACATGTCCGGCGGCGCGGGAGCAGCGACATCTTCTTTCTTCAAAGCATCTTCGGAATATTCCGGCGCGGCCATTTCTCCGGCCCAAGCGGGCCATACAGCACAGAGCAGGGCTCCAAACAGCAGGATACGGGCGGACTGTTTCATGTCAAATCTTACCATCCGTCGGCGCATAGCGCAGCTGCACGACATTCGCATTGATATCGACCGCGACATCACCACGATTGCCAAGCTGCAACCCGACATCGCGCAGCACATCGATCAACGGCTTTTCATAAGCATCGATCATGACAGTGAGCGGGACATTCGACGGGGCACCCGCGGTGCGATAAGTATAACCAGCCTTGGCCGCCAGCGTCTGCACGATCTGTTCAGCGGGACCGCTCCAAGTAATGGTGATCGGTTGTGCGATCGGCTGCGGGGCGCCCGCAAAATTTTCCATCGGCGGCAGCGGATTCTTGTATTGCTCAATCCCGGCAACCGTATCGAGTGCTTTGGAGGCTTTTTCGGCTGCTTGCGCGATCCGCAGAGCAACCGGATCATTCTCGGCAACCAGCGGCGTGATCGTCGGCGGCGCGGACTCACAAGCCGCCAGCGATACCGTAAAGGCCCCCACCGCAATACCACGCAAAAGCTTGATGATCATTCGAGCCAATCCTTATTAACAACGCAGGAAAACCATACCCTTATAAAGCACAAGCTCATTGAAAAACCAAGTCCACTTTGAAGCTATTTCAACGGTAGCGCATGAAATAGTAGGCATAGCCAAAAAGCGTAAATGATAGAATCAATACAAGCAAACCTGTAAACCAGTTTGCAAGCTTAAACATGATGTAGAGGGCAATTAGCATTAAGACTGCGGCAGCGCAGCCATACACGATAGAAGCATTGGGGATTCTGCCTTGCGTAGGTTTCGCCCCCCCTCCAGACGCAACGCGCCCGATCGCCCCGCTATCTGGCCTGATCTGAAGCGCACGCTGCCTGTCCGGTTTCTCTTGCGGCGGTTTATCGACGAAGCGCGCCATATGGTCCTCAATTTGGTTAAAAATTTCGGCCGCAATAATTTACGGCTGCGCCTTCAAATCATTGAGGATCGCAGCAACTTTATCCGGCTTGCCCTGCACTACCTTAACGCGGCCATCGGCACCGCGATAGACAATATAAGGGGTTGCCTGAATCTTCCAGTTCAGAACCATAGCCATGGTCGCCCGGACGACCGTCAGATCACTTGCTGGGGGATCGCCAGCCAGGACGGATTTATCGCCACCAACAAACTTATTCCAGGTATTGAGCGGATCGCTGCTGCGCAAAAACTTTGCGGCATATTTCTCGTTCTCACTTCCTTCTGCACCGATGGGAATCAGTTTGACACGCAACTGCCCCTTAGTCAGCGGCTCGTATAATTCATTCCATGTTGCCTTACAAAACTGACAATGCGGATCGACAAGCATCAACACGAGTGGCTTGCCCTCTTGCCCAACCACCACACCAGCGGCACCGATGAAATCAGCAAACAAACGCTCTCCCGGCGTCAAACTGACACTGCCACCGGGCAAGGCCTTTTGTTTTTCCTCAATGACTTTATCTTGCGTGAAGGGCACGCGCATATTGCGCTCAAGCTCTTTTTGCTGTTCGGCTGAAGCCGTCAAAAGCGCTTTCAACTGCGCATTTTCGTTTCCGGCATTACTAATTTGCTGTGTGGTCACATTAGCGCCGTCAATCGTATACATGCTGCCGAAAATGACTGCCTGTTGATCCGGCGGCAAATACATGACCTGCACTTGCCCATCTTTGTACAACAGAAAGCCGTGCATGCCAGAACGGACGCCCAGATAATAAACTTCTGTTCCATTGATCAGGAGATTCTGGATCAGAGGTATTTTCCGCAGATCAACGGTATTGGCCTGTGCTTCTTTGGCTGCGTTTGGATCGGCCTTGATCGCACCGCCGACTTTCACGGGTTCAGAAGCCGCCGCCGCCGCCGCAGCAACGAATAGGGCGCCAACCAGTAAACACACTGTGGCGACCGCAAAACCAGCTTTTTTCAGCATATCATTCACTCGCTTTGGCTACC
>JBDHTV010000209.1:0-3230 GCA_039808825.1 Bdellovibrionales bacterium
GGCGGGCGGCGGGGCGGGCGGCAAGGGCTTGATGCTGCCAAATTGCTGTTGCGCCCAGCGCCGGGCATTAGCGGCCTGCGCGGCAGGATCGTCAAGCAATACCATTGCCGCGGCCGGGTTGAGCAAGGCGGGCGGCGGGGGCGGCGGGTTGAAGATACAAAGCTGGCGTTCGATCAGCGCGGCCTGTGCCTTGACCTGCGCATCTTGCGGCACAAGCCGCGCGGCCGCTTGCAAGGCTTGCAGCGCTTGGGGCAGGTCGCCCGCCTGTTCGGCAATGATCGCTTCGGCACGATGCAGGTTGAAACGGATCTGCGGCTGGTCCGGCTGTTGCGCCAGCACTTGCTTATATAGGGCGACGGCGCGCACCTGGTCGCCGCGCAGCGTCGCGAGCCAGGCGGCGAGGTTGAGCAGATTGATGTCGCGCGGCTTCATTTTGCGCTGGCTGTCGAGCGCCTGCTGCGCTTCCTGCAGCGCGCCGGCTTGGATCAGCGCCATGATGCGGTCGAATTGCGCGTGTGGTTGTTGAGCTTGCGGACGGTTCATAGGCGCACTGTGCGAGGCCGCTTCGTGGTTGTCAAATGACCCCCTCTTGTCAAAGGCAGGCGAAAGCGGCATTTTAAAGACTTCCGCAACGGCCCCTTCAGGACAATTTGTTCGGCGAACTGCTTATCGTTATCGTATTGATCTTCATCAATGGCTTCTTCGCCATGGCGGAGATTGCGATTGTTTCCGCCCGCCGTGCGCGGCTCAAGACCATCGCCGAAACCGGCCATAAGGGAGCGGAGGCCGCGTTGCGGCTCGCCGAGGATCCGAGCCGTTTCCTGTCCACGGTGCAGACGGGGATCACGCTCGTCAGCGTGCTCGCGAGCGTCTTTTCCGGTGCGACCATCGCGCAGAAGCTGGGCGAGGGGCTCAATGAGATTAGCTGGATCGCGCCGTATGGCGAGACCATCGCGCTCGTGCTCGTGGTGGCGCTGGTCGCTTATCTGACCTTGTTTATCGGCGAGCTGGTGCCGAAACGTGTGGCGATGGCACGCGCCGAGCCGATCGCGCTCGCCGTCGCCATGTGGGTGGAGCAACTGGGCCGGGTGATGCGGCCGCTCGTCTGGTTTCTGCATAGCACGACCGATTTTGCTTTGAGCCTGCTGCGCATCAAGGATATGGGCGGCAGCGGTGTGACCGAAGAAGAGGTCAAAACCATGATCGCCGAAGGCACGCAGGAAGGCGTGTTCGAGGCCGAAGAAAAGAAGATGCTCGAAAGCGTCATGCGCCTGACCGATCGTTCGGTGCGCAGCATCATGACGCCGCGGCTCGATATGGTCTGGGTCGGCGCCGACGACAGCGAAGCCGAGATGCGCGAGGCGATCCGCACCAGCGGTTATAGCCGGATTCCGGTGGCGCGCAGCGATCTCAAGGAAGTGCTCGGCGTGCTGTATGCCAAGGATATGCTCAACGCCGCGCTGACCGGCGCGCCGCTCGTGCTGGAGAAGCTCAAGCGTCCCGTGCTTTCGGTGCCCGATACGACGCCGGTGCTGCGCCTGCTCGAGCAGTTCAAAAGCAGCGGCCAGCATATGGCGATCGTCATCGACGAATATGGCACGGTCGAGGGGCTGGTCACCGTCGCCGATATCCTGATGGCGATTGCGGGTGCCTTGCCCGAAGAAGGCGACGATGGCGACAAGCCGGTCAAGCGCGCGGACGGCAGCTGGCTGGTGGACGGCATGACGCCGATCAACGAGATCGAGGAGTTGCTCGGGCTCAAGAATATGCAGGGCGATGGCGATTTCCATACGTTGGCTGGTTTCATGCTGGCGCAGATGGGGCATATTCCCAAGACCGGCGACCGCTTCAGCTGGCAGAATGTCGGCTTCGAGGTCATCGATATGGATGGTCGCCGCATCGACAAGGTGCTGATCGTGCCCCCCGCCGTGGCCACAGTGCCGGAAATTTAAGCGCGAAAGTCCGGCAAGCCCTTCCGCCATAAGCAAAATCGCGCTACACATCATGATGCTGATTCGGTATAGTGCCGCGATATTCGTCCGGCCACGGCGCGGACGGCAATGATAACATACTGAAAACAATCTATTTTTCAGGCGGGAGCGTTCGGATGAAGAAATTGCTGGCAGTGTTGCTGCTCTTGGGGGCGTTCCTGGTGCCGGATGCCGCCTATGCGACCTATTCCTGCTTCGGGACCCGTTCGCCCTGCGATCTGACCGGCGGCATCAAGGTCAGCAAGCTCGACAAGCCCGCCAAGGTTAAGAAGGGCAAAAAGGTTAAGAAGAGCAAGAAGCCAGTCAAGCACAAGAAGGTGGCCAAGAAGAAAGCCGCTCCGGCCAAGACCTATTGCTACCCGGAGCCGCGCGTGAAGGCCGGGAGCCTGCCTGATGATCTGCCGAAGCAGACGATGATTCCGAAGGACAAGAAAGAAGCGAAGCCTGCAGCTGAGAAGGCGCCCGAAGTTAAGGCCGTGCCCGAAGCCATGCCTGCGCCGGAACCGACCCCGGCACCGGAAGCAAAACCGGCGCCGACCGATCTGCCGCCGATCAATCTGCCGGGTGCCAACCCGTAATCAAGCCAAACAGATGCGACATGGGCCGGTGCAAACCGGCCCATTTGCTTTTGTGGGTATGCTTCTGGGGTATGGCGCGGCGGCGGTGGGCATGGCATAGATATTTTATGGCGGACAATTGACGTGTCCGCTTTCCTGTTTTTTTGCGAGGTGTGCGCATGGCTGTCTATCGGCCTGACTGTGTCATGATTACCGGCGCGACCGGCGGTTTCGGCCGCGCCTTCGCGCTGCGTTTTGCCGAAGCCGGTTGCCGCTTGATTTTGACCAGCCGCCAGCCCGATGCGCTCGAAGCACTGGTCGAGAGCCTGCCGGCCGTGCCGATCCATTCGCTGATCGTCGATATGGCGGACCGTGCTGCGCTGGAACAGGCGGTGCAGAGCCTGCCAGCCGATTTTCAAGCCATCGATCTGTTGATCAATAACGCCGGGCTTGCGCTCGGCATGGAACCGGCGCAGGCTGCCAATCCCGACGATTGGGAAGCGATGATCGCGGTTAATAATAAGGGGCTCGTGCTCTGTACGCGGCTGATCCTGCCCGGGATGGTGCAGCGCCAGCGCGGTCATATCATCAATATCGGTTCGACCGCCGGGTCTTATCCCTATCCGGGCGGGCATGTCTATTGCGCGAGCAAGGCTTTCGTGAAGCAGTTCAGCCTGTCGCT
>JBDHTV010000210.1:0-3226 GCA_039808825.1 Bdellovibrionales bacterium
CGCAGATGCTTGACCTTCATCGGGTCGCCGATATTGACGCGCTGGATCAATTCCGGCGCGAAGCTCGGCACGCCGGTATAGCGCAGCTTTTCACCTTCGGTCAGCGTATCGCCGATCCGCAGCGTGCCGTGATTGGGAATGCCCATGATGTCGCCGGCGAAGGCGTCCTCGGCGAGCTCGCGCTCGCGCGCCAGGAACAGCACGGCGTTGTTGATCGCGATCTGCTTGTCGCTCCGCACATGATAGAGCTTCATGCCGCGCTTGAAATGGCCGGAGCAGAGCCGGACGAAGGCGATGCGGTCGCGATGGTTCGGATCCATATTGGCCTGGACCTTGAAGACGAAGCCGGTGACCTTGTTTTCATCAGGGGCCACGGCGCGTTTGTCAGCGGGTTGCGGGCGCGGCGACGGCGCGTGATCGGCCAAGCCAAGTAGCAGCTCGCGCACGCCGAAATTATTGATGGCGGAGCCGAAATAAATCGGCGTCAAGTGGCCTTCATTATAGCTCTGCTTGTCGAAGGGCTTGCACAAGCCGCGCGCCATTTCGACTTCCTCGCGCAGCTTCCGCGCCGCTTCCGTTCCGAGCAGCGCGTCGAGCTGCGGATCGTCGAGCCCGTGACAGGCGATGCCCTCGTCATCCGAAGGGCCGCCTTTCTTGTCGATGAGAATGAGCCGGTCGCGCAACAGATCGTAACAACCCTTGAAATCGCGCCCCATGCCGATCGGCCAGCTGCCCGGCGTGACATCGAGCGCGAGCGTCTCCTCGATCTCGCTGATGAGGTCGAACGGGTCGCGCGCTTCGCGATCCATCTTGTTGACGAAGGTGATGATTGGCACGTCGCGCAGACGGCAGACTTCGAACAGCTTGCGCGTCTGGCTTTCGATACCTTTGGCGGCGTCGATGACCATGACGGCGCTGTCAACGGCGGTCAGCGTGCGATACGTGTCTTCGGAGAAATCCTCGTGCCCCGGCGTGTCGACGAGGTTGAAGCTGCGCTCGGCGTAATCGAAGCTCATGACCGAGGCGGAAACGGAGATGCCGCGCTCGCGCTCCACCTTCATCCAGTCCGAACGCGCCCGGCGCTGTTCGCCGCGCGCCTTGACCGCCCCCGCCATCTGAATGGCGCCGCCGAACAGCAGCAGCTTTTCCGTCAGCGTGGTTTTCCCGGCGTCGGGGTGCGCGATGATCGCGAAAGTGCGGCGGCGCGCGATGATGTCGTTACGGTCGGTCATGCTCAAGCCACGTCAATCTGGGCGTCGGACAGCGGGCGGTCGCTGCCATAGGTGCCGGCGGGGTCGTGGTAGCGGTATTGCTGTCCGGCGAAATTGCGAATGATAAGATCGTCGCCCTGACGGCCGACGACATGATCCGGCACCAGCTGCACCTTGCCGCCGCCGCCCGGACTGTCGATGATAAAAGCGGGCACGGCATAGCCGCTGGTATGGCCGCGCAACGCGTCGATCAATTCCAGCCCCTTGCTGATCGGGGTGCGGAAATGGGCCGAGCCGCGGATCGGGTCGAGCTGCAGCAGATAATAAGGCCGCACCCGGTGACGCAGCTGCAGATGGACGAGCCGCCGCATTGTATCGGCCTCGTCATTGATGCCGCGCAGCAGCACCATCTGCCCGCCGAGCGGAATCCCGGCGTCAGCGAGCCGGTTGAGCGCCACGGCACTTTCCGGCGTGAACTCATGCGGGTGGATGATGTGCAGGCTCATCCACAAGGGATGGAAGCGCTTGAGCATTCGGGTCAAAGCGGGCGTCACGCGCTGTGGCAGCACGAGCGGAATTTTGGTGCCGAGGCGGATAAACTCGACATGCGGGATGGCGCGCAGTTCGCCGAGCAGCCAGCCGAGCTTATCGTCACTGAGCAGCAGCGGGTCGCCGCCCGAAATGAGTACGTCGCGAATGGCCGGGTTGCCGCGGATATAAGCGAGCGCCTGCCGCCAGTCAGCCATGTTGACGCTTTGTTCGGCATCCGCGACAAGACGCGAGCGCGTGCAATAACGGCAATAGCTGGCGCAGACATTGGTGACGAGGAACAGCACGCGGTCCGGGTAGCGCTGCACCAGACCGGGTGCGACCATCTTGCCGTCCTCACCGAGCGGGTCGTCATATTCGCCGGGGCTGAACTGGCCTTCGGCGCTGACGGGGATATGCGTGCGGCGCAGCGGGTCTTGCGGATTATCGCGTGCCATCAACGCGGCGTAATAAGGGGTGATCGCGAGCGGCAGATTGCCCTTATGTGCCTGTAGCGCCAGCCGCTCATCGGGCGACAGGCCGAAAACCCGCTCCAGCTCCGGCAACGCGCGGATACGATGCTGCAATTGCCAGCGCCAGTCGCGCCATTGCGCCGCCGTGGCGGCGGGGAAATAGCGGTGGCGGAACATGGTGGAGGCGGAGAGCGGCACGCGCGACAATCAAAAATGGTTAACAATACGGTGCGCCCAGCGCGCAAACCGGCGTGCTGTGTAGCAAGTTATGCATGGATGGGCAATGTTTGCGGCATTCCGCCTTTGGGGGAAGCCGGTCAGGTGTTCTGGTATTTACAGTGCGGCGGCAATGGCGTTAGGCTTTGATTCCGGGGGAGGGACGGAATCATAACGGCACAATGCGCCATTGAGCCTGTTTTGGGGCAGGAGGAGCGCATACCGGGAGGGCGGTTGCCTTACTGGTGTGACTGGAAGATTGTCGCACGCAATGTCACCAACCCGGTCGCTTTCATGGTCAATCCGTGGTTGAGCTGGGCGCAGGCCGTCAGCTTTGACGGTGCGGCCGCGACGCGCGCGGCGCAGGAATTTCGCGACGATCTGCGCCGCGGCATGGATTTTGTCGCACGCCGGGCCGGGCTTAAGCCGGGGGCGCAGGTGACGGTCACGCCGCTGGAAGATATCGCGCCGCAGCCGCCGGGCCACTCCGGGCTGCGTATCGCTTGCGCTACGCCGCAGATACGCGCGACCTATCTTCAGGCGCTGGCGCGCGCTTTGATTCCTGAGCAGATGCCGCATGAAGCTGCGCGCCCCAAAGCGCCGGTGGTGGCTTTGGGTGTGCGCGTGCTTAGGCCGGATTAACGCGCAGATGAAGACAAGCGTAACATTCAGATCTGGCAAATTTCCTCCCTATGATGGCGAGGAGGAGCAAATCAATCCTGGTTTGTGGGGTAAGCGGCTCGCGGAATATCTTGCCCAGCGGCTGCCAGAACATGGCGTTAAAGCGAATGAGGCAAG
>JBDHTV010000211.1:0-3224 GCA_039808825.1 Bdellovibrionales bacterium
GGCATTGCTTTGCGGCTTGGGTGCAGCAGGCGTCGGGGTCGCCACCACCCGTTCGGCCAGCTTGTCGGCGACAGCGGCTTTCTGGCGGACATCGGCGCGCAGCGCCGGTTCTTCGGCGATGATGTGGCGGCGGACACCGTCCACTTCCTGTTCGGCGGGTACGGCCTTGCCGGCCAGTGATGGGGCAGCTTCGACCGAACTGGCCAATCCGGCCTTCTTTTCGGCCATGACTGGTTCGTTGCGTTCATCCTTGGCTTGCACTTGCTTGCGGAATTCTTGCAGCGGTTCTGGCTCCGCCGTAGGCTCGCTGACGGCGGGCGGAACGGGAGCCTTGCTATCGCCTTGCGTGAGTTGCCCGATTTCATTGACCGGCGCGCCATTCACGGCATTGCTGGCCACGGCGCTGTCGGCGGCGGCCATCTGCATGGTCTTGGCCGGTGGCTGCGCGGCCGTATCGGCTTTCTCTTTTTCTTTATCGGCAAAGAGCTGCTTGAGTCCGGAGAAGGGCGAACCCGAAGTCTGGTTCGCCATCGTGGTAATCTGTTCCGAAAGATCGGCACCGGAAGCCGCACCGGCCCCGGCGGCAAAACCACCATTGCCGCCACCGCTGTAACCACTGCTCGGTGATGCGGCGATACGGGCATTCATCGAACTCCCCGGTGCGTGCCAGGTCTGATAGCCAAGCAAGGCGACCGAGCCGACCAGAACGAAACTCAGGGCCATGCCGCCCAGCAATTTTGCGCGATGCATCATCCGCTCCCATCTTTGCGGCCTGGGCTTGATTGCCGTGGCCTGATGGGAAAGACGCGGCGCGGCATCGCTTCCTTGGGAAATATTTTGCGCCTGCTGGGCGGCGAAGGCGGCCAGCGCCGCCTGCAACGCCGCTTGTTGCGCGGCGGGGCTCGGCGGCGGCGGGGTCAGCGCGCGCAGCGCGCGCTCTTCCGGAGATGGCGTCATGGGGTCATGGTCGGTCATTTCGCCCCTCCGCGCGCCGGATTGGGTGCGTCCGTGGCCAGCATTTTGCGCGCCTCGTGGATGCGCCAGGAAATCGTGCTTTCGGCGCAGCCCAGCGCCAAAGCGGCTTCGGCATGGCTCATGCCTTCGCCGAAGACCAGGATAATGGTGTCGCGCAGCCCTTCCGGCAAGTCGTTGACCCGGTTCAGCTGCTGGCGCGCCGCGGCGGCTTGCTCGGGCGAGGCGCTGTCCGCCGCCCAGTCCGCGTCTTCATAAAGATAAGTCTCGCGCGTCTGCTTGCGCACGCGCACGCGCAGGTAATCGCGGGCGCAATTCATCACCATCCGGCTCAGCCAGATATGAAACGGCGCTTCAAAGCGATAGCTGGCGAGATTGTGCGCCAATTTGATACAGACCTCCTGCGCCACATCTTCCGCATCCTCCCTGCGCCCGACAAAGCGGTAGGCGAGGCGGTAAATGCGCTCGTAATGGGCCGTGACCAGCCGGGCAAAATCCGCCGCTTCGCCCAGCATGGCACGCCGGATCATGGCGTCTTCGCCATCAAGGACTTGCGGGCTCGGTTGCGTCGCTGTCATTAGCCGCCATCAGGAGAGACGATGGCCCGGGGCAAAAGCTTGGGCCGGCAAAATTGCTGCGGCATATTGGCGATATCCCCCTTCTTTGACAAGGGATTGGGATGAGGGGCAAGTTTTTTGCCGAAAAGAGAAATTATTGCGTAACGCGCGCTTGACTCTCCGCCATCCCCCCCCTAGTTTGCGCGCAAATTCGGCGCAGGCTGGTTGCGGAAAACGTAGCCGAAAGTGCCGAGGGAAAGGGTTTAAGTCCTTGACCGGCTTTGACAAGCAGGAGAATGCGGCGGCGCAGGAGCGGCTGCAGCAGCTCTCCGAGCGAATCGCGGCGCAGCAGCAACAGGCGGCACCGCACAAGACGGCTGAATTTGGCGCCGATGACGGCGACAAGCAGGCCAGCCGGGTGGGGTATGAATTGCTGGGTGCCGTGCTGGCCTGTACCGGGCTCGGCTATCTGGTCGACAGTCAGATCGGCAGCGTGCCGGTCGGGACGGTGACGGGGGTTTTTCTTGGTTTCCTGGCTGGCATTGTCAATGCCTGGCGGGCGACCAACGGGGTGGAACGGGCCGTCGGCCTGCGTCGGCCGGAAACGGCGGCGCGGGACAAGGATGGTAAGACGAAGAATTAAGGACGGGAACTTAAAGGATCGGCATGGCAACGGCGCATTCACCGCTCGCACAGTTTGAGATCAAGCAACTCGTTCCGCTCCCCGAAATTGCGGGGCTCGATTTCTCCTTCACCAATTCTGCGCTGTTCATGCTGGTTGCGGTCAGCTGCAGCATCGCTTTCCTCGTGCTTGGCATGGGTGCGGGGCGCATCATACCGGGCCGCATGCAGATGCTGGTCGAAACGCTGCATAACGCCATCGCCAATATGGTCGAGCAGACGGCGGGCCACAAATCCAAGGCTTTCTTTCCCTTCATCTTCGCGCTGTTCATCTTCATCATGTTTGCGAACGCGCTGGGGCTGATCCCCTACGGCTTCACCGCGACGAGCCATATCATCGTGACCTTCGCGCTCGCCGTCGGCGTGTTCCTGATCGTCACCGTCACCGGCTTCGCCAAGCATGGACTGCATTTCTTCGGCCTGTTCGTGCCGGAAGGCGTGCCAAAGCTGATGATCCCGTTCCTGTTCGTGGTCGAACTGCTGTCTTTCTGCGTGCGGCCCTTCAGCCTCTCCATCCGTCTGTTCGCCAACATGCTGGCGGGCGGCATTTTGCTCAAAGTGTTCGCCGGCATGGCGGCGGGTATGGTCGTCGCCGGGCTTTATGGCAATCCGGAAGCGCATCAGGCCCCGAGCCTGCTGCAGCTGTTCCTGGCGCCGCTGCCGTTGCTGCTCACCATCGCGCTGACCGGCTTCAAGCTGTTTGTCGCCGGGCTGCAGGCCTATATTTTCTCAATTCTTACAGCCGTCTATCTGCATGACGCGCTGGAGATGCATTAACCACCAGCCATCACTCACCAAGGAGAAGACTATGGAACACAACACGACGATCGCCCTGCTCGGTGCGGGTATCGCCATGATCGGCGCGCTCGGTGCCGGTATCGGCCTCGGCCTGCTGTTTTCGTCCTGGATCAGCGCGATTGCGCGTAACCCGGCCGCTTCGGGCAAATTCACGACCATCGGTTACATCGGCTTCGCCGCGACCGAACTCGTGCTGCTGCTCTGCTTCGTCGTCGC
>JBDHTV010000212.1:0-3207 GCA_039808825.1 Bdellovibrionales bacterium
ATCATCTTCCCCAGCATCGGCTGTACCGCAAACAGCAAGCCCGCAGACAAAAAGATCGTCACGCTGAACAGGAGGGTGCTGCTGCGCTGGTTCATTATTTTTATCCCATCATGCTGGCGAAGCGTTCGAATAAATACTGGCTGTCATGCGGTCCCGGCGACGCTTCCGGATGGTATTGCACGGAAAAGACCGGCCGGCCCTTAAGCCGGAGACCTTCGTTGCTGCCGTCGAACAAGCTGACATGTGTCACCTCGACATCGCCGGGCAGGCTTTCGGGCAGCACCTTGAAACCGTGGTTCTGACTTGTGATTTCGACCCGCCCGCTGAGCAGGTCTTTGACGGGGTGATTGGCGCCGCGATGACCACAGGCCATCTTGGTCGTCTGTCCGCCCAGTGCCAGCGCCAGCAGTTGATGACCGAGACAGATGCCGAACAATGGAATATTCGCGGCGATAATGGCGCGGATCATCGGCACGGCATAAGCGCCAGTCGCTGCCGGATCGCCTGGCCCGTTGGAAAGGAAGACTCCATGGGGCCGCATGGCGAGTATCTCGGCCGCGCTGGTCTGCGCCGGCACCACAGTGACCTTGCAACCGCTTGCGGCCAGCAGGCGCAGGATGTTTTTCTTGGCGCCGAAATCGACCGCCACAACATGATAGCGCGGCGCGGCTTGCGTACCATAGCCCGGCCCACGCGCCCAGACACTTTGCTGCCACTCATAGGGCTTGGCGCAGCTGACCTCGAGCGCCAGATCAAGACCTTCGAGCCCAGACCATCCTTTGGCTTTGGCGACCAGCGCGGGAATATCGAACCTGCCTTCCGGGTGGTGCGCCACCACAGCATTCGGCGCGCCGCCGTCGCGAATACGCAGCGTCATGGCGCGCGTATCGATCCCGCTGATGCCGATAAGCTTGTTTTTATTAAGCCAGGCCGTCAGCGATTCGCGCGCGCGCCAGTTCGACGGGCTGGTAATATCAGCGCGCAGCACCAACCCGCGCGCCGCGACCTTGTCGGTCTCGATATCTTCGTCGTTTGTGCCGATATTGCCGATATGCGGGAAGGTAAAATTGATAATTTGTCCGGCGTAGCTCGGATCGGTAAGAATTTCCTCATATCCGGTCATGCTGGTGTTGAAGCACAGCTCGCCGACTGCATCGCCGGTTATGCCGAGCCCATGACCGTAAAAAACCGTACCATCCGCTAAAACCAGAACACCCGTGTAAATTTCGGGCGCATTGACGCGCACGGCTGCGCGCTCGGGAACAGAGCCTGTCATCAGAATCACAATGTATTATGTCGGGGGAATGGCAGGGGCCATATCAAGGCGCCAATATGGCGAAAGGCTCCGGGGAACGCAAGCGCCACGGCGGCTTTTTATTTTCAATCCCCGAATAAATAGTTGCTTCAACATTTTGCGTTATCAAAAAACCATGCTGACGCTTGATCAAAACACCCTGCTGCGCCTCGCCCCTAATAGCCTGAAGGATTGGCTCCATAGCCGCTGCCAGTTCCGGTTACTGCACAGCCTGCTGCAACGCCTGCGCCTCGCCACACCGCATTGTCCTGAAGCCAACGATACCGTAACGGAAATCATAGGCAAAATCGCCGAAGTCGAGGCCAGTGAACGCGAGACCTTGCGCCACATCCTGTCTGTCGAACAAGCCCATCAGGCCGCTAAAGCGGCCCGCAAGCTGCGGCGCTTGGATGCGCATCTGCAAGCCGGCGCCCCACCTTCTCCGCCCAAGCAAGATTATTCTTATCTTGCCTTTATGACTTTATTTTTCTGGCGCAAGTCAGTCGATAAGGCATAGATAATTACCAAAATAGTTAACCAATTTTCATTGCTCGCTTGTTATGATTTTATGACCAGCCGATGCCTGTCTTCTTGCGCGAATCTGCGCTTTTGGTTAAGGCTTGCACCTTGCTGCAACGCAACAGAGTTGGGTGAACCGGTCCGCGATGTTTAACCTTTATCAGCTGTATGATTTAAGCCATGCCCTCATGACGCCGATGCGTCTGGCGGCGGAAGCAACCCAATCCGTATTCCAAAATCCCTTTCTCCCCACCTCCTACACGAGCATGGGCCGGGCGATTGCAGCGGGAGCAGAGCTGATCGAGCGCACCACGCGCCGCTTCGGCAAGCCGGAATTTGACCTCAAAACCACCACCATCGGCGGCCGCAGCATCGACGTGATCGAGGAGGTTGCGAAGGTCAAGCCATTTTGCCGGCTGCTGCATTTCCAGCGCCTGACCCCGCATCGCGATCCGCGCGTGCTGGTCGTGGCCCCCATGTCTGGCCATCATGCCACGCTGCTGCGCGGCACGGTCGAAGCCCTGCTGCCGGATCACGATGTCTTCATCACCGATTGGATCGATGCGCGTCAGGTGCCGCTCTCGAAAGGCAAATTCGACCTCGACGATTACATTGCCTATCTGATCGATTTCATCCGCCTGTTGGGCCCGGATGTCCATTTGCTCGCCGTCTGCCAGCCCGCCGTACCGGTATTGCTCGCCGCCAGCATCATGGCGCAGAACAACGATGCGGCGCAACCGCGCAGTATGACATTGATGGGCGGCCCCATCGACGCACGCGCTGCCACGACCCAGGTGACCGAACTGGCTGAAAAGCGCTCGCTGCAATGGTTCAAGAACACAGTCGTCACGACCGTGCCGCTCTATTATCCCGGCGCGCTGCGCGAAGTTTATCCCGGCTTTGTCCAGTTGAGCGGTTTCATGTCGATGAATCTCGACCGCCATGTCGGCGAACATATGAAACTGTTCCGCCACCTTGTGCGCGGTGACGGCGAGTCGGCGGAATCGCACCGCAAATTCTATGACGAATACCTTTCGGTCATGGATGTAACGGCGGAGTTCTATCTGCAAACCGTGGAAGCGGTGTTCCAGAAACACCTGTTGCCCAAGCGCGAATATATTTATCGCGGCGAGAAAGTTGATCCCGCCGCTATTACGCGCACCGCGCTCCTGACCGTTGAAGGCGAACTCGACGATATCTCCGCCGTCGGCCAGACGACAGCGGCACACGAGCTATGTTCGGGCCTGAAGAGCGATCAGAAAGAGTTGCTTATCCAGCCCGGCGTCGGCCACTACGGTATCTTCAACGGCCGCAAATATCGTGAACAAATCTTGCCCGTGATCCGCCAATTCATCCGCAAGCACGATGCCGCGCTTTCGACCACTGGTGGAAGC
>JBDHTV010000213.1:0-3203 GCA_039808825.1 Bdellovibrionales bacterium
TCCTCGCAGCTCAGACTGCTGCAGGCATAGCCCTGCATGAGGTTGAGCGCCACGCCATAAACCAGCACGCCGAAGAAGCCGGTGAAGATCAGGTTCATCAACTGCGGCGGACGGCGCATCACCACCCAGTAGGTCTTCGGCGCCCAAAAGCCACTGAAGGCGAAAGCAAACGAGGCGATCAGCAAAACCCAGAAGCAAAACCCGCTGAGCCAGATATCCTGCAGATAGGGTGAAACCATGATCGCTATTCCTTCCGCTCATGCGTTTGCGCCGCCGTCTCATCGAGCGTCAACTGCTCCTGCCGGTTTTCCTCGGCAATGCGCGCCGCTTCCTGCTGGTCACGTATGATCTCATAGCGCTTCTGCGTCTCGAACAACTCAGCCAAACGGTTGCGCGCCACCTCGATCGCATCCTCGGCATCGGTCTTGGCTTTGCCGAGCCGCTCCAGCCGATGCTTCACTTCGATCAGGTAAGGTTCGAGCGTCATGCGCTCGGCCGGGCTGGCGCGCTGCGCTAATAGCTCTTCATATTCACGCGAGGCGATGACGGCAGCGATCTCATCTTCAATCCGCTGCAGCACTTCTTGTAACTGCGCCAGCATTCGCCTATGGTCATCGACGCGCGCTTTCTCAAGCTTGATCAGCGTCTCCAGGCTTTTCATGACCAGGGCACGTTAAATATCTTGGCCAGCGCGGCGTAACCCGCCGCCAGCGTCGCCTGCTCGCCCAGCTTCTGGCCTAGAAAGGCGTCGAGCTGCGGATAAAGCTCGATCGCGGCATCGGTATCGGGGTCGGAGCCGCGGCGATAGGCACCCAGCCGGATCAGCTCCGCCATATTCTCATAGGCCGCCAGCATCCGCCGGGCGCGGCTGACAATCTCATTCTCCGCCGGATTGTTGCAGCCAGGCATGGTACGCGACACGCTGCGCAGTATATTGATCGCCGGATAGCGCCCGCGTTCGGCAATCGCGCGGTCGAGCACGATATGGCCGTCGAGGATGCCGCGCACCGCGTCGGCAATCGGTTCGTTATGATCATCGCCATCCACCAGCACGGTGAACAGGCCGGTAATGTTCCCCTGCCCGGCCAGCCCCGGCCCGGCGCGCTCGAGCAGCTTGGGCAGTTCGGCGAACACGGTCGGCGGATAGCCTTTGGTGGTCGGCGGCTCGCCGGCGGAAAGGCCGATCTCGCGCTGCGCCATGGCAAAGCGCGTCACGCTATCCATCAGGCACAGCACGGCTTTGCCCTCATCGCGGAAATATTCCGCGACCGCGAGCGTCATATAGGCCGCCTGCCGCCGCAACAGCGCCGCCTCGTCCGACGTGGCGACCACCACGACGCTGCGCGCCAGACCTTCGGCGCCGAGGTCGTCATGGATAAACTCCTGCACCTCGCGGCCGCGCTCGCCGATGAGCCCAATGACCGAGATGTCCGCGCTGGTATAACGCGCGATCATCGACAACATGCTCGACTTACCGACACCCGAGCCGGCGAAGATGCCCATGCGCTGCCCGTTGCAGCAGGTCAGGAAGGTATTGAGCGCACGCACGCCGAGATCGAGCTTGCCGCCGACGCGTTGCCGCGCATGGGCGGGCGGCGGCGTATTGCGAATAGGAATCACGCGCTGCCCTTGCGGCAGCGGCCCCTTCCCATCGACCGGCTCGCCGAGCGCGTTGACGACGCGCCCCAACCATGCCGGTGTCGGCGTAATCACTGGTTGCCCGGCGGCGGCATCGGCGCGACAACCGATGCCGATGCCGTCAATGGTGCCGAAGGGTAGCACGAGCACGCGATCATCGCGAAAGCCGACGACCTCGCACAGCACCTTGCGCTCGCCGCGCGCCGTGACGATGCAGCGGCTGCCAACCGCGACATGCCGCTCGAGCCCCGCAACTTCAACCAGCAGCCCCTGCACACCCGCCACGCGGCCATAAACCTGCGTGGCCGGAATGGCGGCGATTCCCGCTAATAACTGGTTTTTCTGTTGCTTCATCATCATGAACAGCCTTGTTCCAGTCCGGTCCGCATCCTGCCTGATTCATATGCTAACATATTGGATTCAGGCGGTAAAACGATTACCACAGGTTAAGACTCCCTGACCACGGCGCATGCAGGGTTAACCTTTTCATCGTTTGTTAATCTTTTTCGTTAATTTTAGACTGAATTCATTGTAGATTTTTGTGACTGCGGCTCCCCGGCCATCCCGGTCCGCGCGCAGAAGTAGGAGCAAAAATCTAAATCCAACAAGATGCGAGGCGGGTCATGCGTGTATTGCTGGTTGAGGACGATACCTCGGTTGCCAAAAGTATCGAACTGATGCTGCAGGCGGAAGGGTTCATCGTCGACATCACCGACCTCGGTGAAGACGGCCTCGAAATCGGCAAGATCTACGACTATGACATCATCATCCTCGATTTGATGCTGCCCGATATTGATGGATACGAAGTGCTGCGGCGTCTGCGGTCCGCGCGCGTCTCGACCCCGATCCTCATCCTTTCCGGCCTCAGCGAACTCGACAATAAGATCAAGGGTCTCGGCTTCGGCGCCGATGATTATCTCACCAAGCCGTTCGACCGTCGCGAGCTGGTCGCGCGCATCCATGCCATCATCCGCCGCAGCAAGGGCCATTCGGACAGCGTGATCCGTACCGGCAAGCTGACCGTCAATCTCGATACCCGCACCGTGGAAGTGGAAAACGCGCCGCTGCATCTGACGGGCAAGGAATATGGCATTCTTGAACTATTGTCGCTGCGCAAGGGCACCACGCTGACCAAGGAAATGTTCCTGAACCACCTTTATGGCGGCATGGACGAGCCGGAACTCAAGATCATCGACGTCTTCGTCTGCAAGCTGCGCAAAAAGCTCGCGCAGGCCACCAGCGGCGACAATTACATCGAAACGGTCTGGGGCCGCGGCTATGTGCTGCGTGATCCGGCCGCCGCCGAAGGTGAAGGCAAGGCCGCCGCCAAGACGGCTTGAGCCCTGCCCATACCCGAACAAGTTTGACGCCCGGATAGCATCAAAATCCGGGCGTTGCTTTTTCTACCTTCCCACCATTGTGCGCAGAATCCGGAAACGTGACGCGGAAGTTACGGAACTTGACCAGCGCCACCATACGGAAAGTCTTTATTCGTCAGGCCAGATTTGCTCGACGAGTTGCGTCACTTCCATCGGCCGGCGCGCCTTGCGCGCTGCTTGCTGCCA
>JBDHTV010000214.1:0-3180 GCA_039808825.1 Bdellovibrionales bacterium
GGCAAAGGCCAGCAGGATTTATGGGATATCAGCCGCGATTATTACGGCAACGGCACGCCGCTCGTGCCCTGCGCGACGGCGGCGCAGGCCCTGCGCCAGGTGCGGCAGGGTAAGACGGAACTGGCGATTCTGCCGCTGCCTGCGGCCACGGACAAGGCGCCGTGGTGGCGTGCCCTGACCAAAGCCCCCGAATTGCTGGTCTTCGCGCAGCTTCCGTTCGACCTCGCCGATGCCGCGCGCGCCAACTGGCGCGGTAACCGCACGGGCGGCTGGGCTGTCGCGCGTCTTGCGCCCGAACCGACCGGCGATGATCACGGTCTCTTGCTCGTTTGGGGTGTCACGCCAAAACAGCGCGGGCCGTTGCGCGCGGCGCTTGAGGCGCTCAAGCCGGTCGCGATCCATAACGACGCCGCATCGGGCTGTGTTCTCGTCACCGTGACGGGGCTGCTCGCGCCAGAGCAAAAACGCCTGCGCCAGCTCGCTGCTGTGCTGGACGAGCTGGGCGTCAAGCACCGCATCGTCGGCGGTTATGCTGTGCCCATCGCTAAATAGCCGCAGTCGCCGATTTGGCTTGGCCACGGCGGGCAATGATGATTCAATAATGGCTTCCGTCCATTCACCCGCATGGTCGCCACATGAAACTGCCCCGCCTCGCATTGTCTACCTTGCTTCTGAGCGGCCTCGCGCCGCTGGCCCGCGCCGCCGAAGGCGCTGCCGATTATACCGCGAGCCCGCTTGGTTTCGCCGTACTGGCGATCTTCGCGCTGGCCTATGCGCTGGTGTTTCTTGAGGAAAAACTGCATCTGCGCAAATCCAAGCCGATGCTGGTGGCCGCCGGGCTGGTCTGGATTGTCGTCATGCTGGCCTATAGCCGCGATGGGCTGGAGGCGCAGGCCAATATGATTTTGCGCCACAATCTGCTGGAGTTTGCCGAGCTGTTCCTCTTCCTGCTCGCCGCCATGAGCTATGTCAACGCGATGGTCGAGCGCAATGTCTTTGGCGTGCTGCGGGGCAAGCTCATCGCGGCGCGGCTCTCGCTGCGCCAGCTCTTCTGGGTCACGGGCGGGATGGCTTTCATGCTGTCGCCGATCGCCGACAATCTCACCGCCGCGCTCGTCATGGGCATGGTGGTCATGGCGCTGGCGGGCAATAATCGCGCTTTCGTCGTCGCCGGTTTCGTCAATATCGTCGTCGCGGCCAATGCGGGCGGCGCGTTTTCGCCCTTCGGCGATATCACGACATTGATGATCTGGCAGAAGGGCAAAGCGACTTTCACGGAATTTTTTGATCTCTTCATCCCCTCTTTGCTCAACTGGCTTGTTCCCGCTGCCATCATGGCGCTGACGGTGCCGAAGACGCACCCGCCTGCGGCGGAGAAGGCGGAACGGCTCAAGCTCGGCGGCGGCGTGATCGCCGCGCTGTTCCTCTTCACCATCGCCACGACCATCCTGTTGCATCAGCTGCTGCATCTCCCGGCCTGCGTCGGCATGATGTTCGGCCTCGGTTTGCTCAAGCTTTATGGTTATGTGCTGCATCTCAAGGAAAAGCGCGCCATGACGCCGGAACCGGCGGGCAATGCGGTGTTGGAGCTTGGCGGCCCGGCCAAGCCGTTCGATATTTTCGACAGCCTGCGCGATCTGGAGTGGGATACGCTGCTGTTCTTCTACGGTATTATCCTGTGCATCGGCGGTATCGGCGCGCTCGGCTATCTGCATCTGCTCTCGGCGCAGCTCTATGGCGGCTTCGGCGCGACCAACGCCAATATCGCGCTCGGCGTGCTCTCCGCCATGCTGGACAATATCCCGCTCACTTTCGCGGTCTTGAGCATGGACCCGGCGATGAGCCACGGCGAATGGCTGCTGCTGACCTTGACCGTTGGCACCGGCGGCTCGCTGCTCGCCATCGGCTCGGCGGCGGGCGTGGCGCTGCTCGGGGTGGGCAAGGGGCACTATAGCTTCATGAGCCATCTCAAATGGTCGTGGGCCATTCTTTTGGGCTATATCGTAAGCATTTACGCCCATTTTCTCGTCAATGGCGCGCTCTTTGCGGTTGCCGAATAAGCGCCGGATAACCTATAGTCTGACCATTATGAACCAGCCGCGTCCTTTAGATCATTTGCAGGGGCTTCCCGCCTATCATGTTTCGGAAGCCGCCGTTCCGCCCGGCAACCTGATCCGCCTGTCCTTTAACGAAGGGGCCTTTGGCCCGAGCCCGCTCGCCCTTGCGGCTTATCAGAACGCAGCAGTCAATCTGCACCGTTACCCGGACCTCAATTATGCCGCACTGCGTCAGGCCATCGCCGCGGAATACAAGCTCGACAGCGCGCGCATTGTTTGCGGCGCGGGGTCGGACGATATCCTCAATCTGCTTGCGCGCGGCTATGCCCGCGCCGGCGACCAGATCATCTATAGCCAGTATGGCTTCTCGATGTATGGCATCGTGACCAAGCTGGTCGGCGCGACGCCGGTTGTCATTGCGGAAAAGAATTATACGCTCGATGTCGACGCGCTGCTCGCCGCCGTGACGCCGCATACGCGCATCGTCTTCGTCGCCAACCCGAATAACCCGACGGGCAGCTATATCGACCGCGCTACGCTGCACCGGCTTCATGCCGGGTTGCCGCGCAATGTACTGCTGGTGCTCGATTGCGCCTATGCCGAGTTCATGACCCAGGCCGATTACGATGACGGGCTGGAGCTGGCGGAAACCATGCCCAATGTCGTGGTGACGCGCACATTTTCCAAGATTCATGCGCTCGGCGGGATGCGCATCGGCTGGAGCTACGGCTCGCCCGATGTTGCGGATACGCTGAACCGGTTGCGCAATCCGTTCAATATTGCCGCGCCTGCGGCGGCAGCCGCGATTGCCAGCCTCGGCGACCACGCCTTCCAGCAGCGCACGCGCGAGCATAATGCCGAATGGCGCGACAAGCTGATTGCCGAACTGCGCCAGCTCGGCGGTTTTGACCCGCATCCGAGCGTGACCAATTTCGTGCTGGTCGGCATGGCGACACCGGAGCGCGCCAAGGGGCTCCTCGATTTCCTTGCCGCGCGCTGCATCCAGCTGCGCGCCATGGGCGGTTACCGGCTGCCTGATCATGTCCGCATCAGCATCGGCCGCGAAGAAGAAATGCGCAGTCTGATCGACGCGCTCAAGAGCTTCCGCGCCGGGGAATGCTGA
>JBDHTV010000215.1:0-3151 GCA_039808825.1 Bdellovibrionales bacterium
ATCGTGAACAAATCTTGCCCGTGATCCGCCAATTCATCCGCAAGCACGATGCCGCGCTTTCGACCACTGGTGGAAGCGCCAAGCGCAAGAACAAGACCGCTTAACGGAGCGTCGCGGTATTATATTATTTACCGGCAGGTTTCTGTGCGGCTTGTTGCGCCGCTTCCTCCGGCGTCATGAAGCCACAGTCTCTCGGAGTCAGGATAATTTGCTCTTCCTGTCCGCCAAGACGATAGGGTGCACTGTAATTCATTTGCACGGTAATCCCTGAGCGCAGGATCTCGCCGCTAATTTTCATGTGGCAACCATTTTTCTGCATATAGTCGCGTTGTTCGGCGATTTTTTTCTGAAATACATCGAGCGTGTCCGCCGATGCAGAAATATTAAAAACAATCCTGTCGTTCGTAGCGGCAATCGTCTCCAGACGCAGCAAGGGGTCCATCTGCACAGGCAAATTATATTGTTTTCTCGCTCTTTCGACCCAAGCCTGGGGGCTCATCGCCTGGCTTATGACTTTCTTTTCCAATGTAGAGATAAGGAAATTGCCAGCAATAATTAAGGCACCAAAGATGAGCATAAATTTATTGCCGCGTAAATTGTCGGGCAAAACACCCTTTACGCCAAGGCCTAAGGCAATAAAATAGCCGCCGACAACCAACCCGAGAATGATGTCAGATATCCCCACAGGCCTTCTCCCTTTCGTATCGTGAGCGCGAAAATATCACATTCGCTTTCATCAAAGGCAAATGAATTTGCTTCGCGGCTTGTTCGCACCCGCAACCGCAGCGATAATAACTCGAATCATCGGAGCTTATCGTGGACCAGACCAATATCCTGCTCGCCATTCTGACACTGACGGTCAGCGCCGTACTGGTCTATGGCAATGTGCGGCAGATCCCGTACCAGCATGCCGTACGTTATATGGCCATCTGGTTGCTCGTGATCCTGGTGCTCGCGCTGGCTTATCGCACCTTCGGACTGTCCCACCTCAACACACCGTACCAACCCACCCAAATAACCATACCGAAAGATAGCGCAGCGCCAAAGGAAGTGAAGGACGACGGCAAGACGATCGGCGACCAGCCCGGCAAAACCGCACCGGACAGCTACACGCCGCCTAATGAATAACCTTACTCAGGGAGCCAGCGCGGCGGTCACGTCATGCGCGCGCACCAGCGCCAGAATTTCAGCCGCCGCTGCGTCAAGCCGCGCACTGTCGGTACCGCGCACGACCAGCGACAAGCCGTATTGCCCGAGCCTAAACCAGGGATAGGATCCGATATCGCAATCGGAGAAGTCCTGAGCGATCAAACCGAGCCCGACCGCAATGACACTCTCCGGCACCAGGCAGTTGACAGTCCGGCTCTGAAACGCCGGACCGCCTTTAATTCGCGCCGCGCAATCTTCCATCATCGCACGCATGATCTCCGGCACGCCCGCCATGACGAAAACATTCTCAATCTGAAAGCCCGGCGCGGCGCTGACCGGGTTATGAATGAGCGTCGCACCCTCGGGCGTATTGGCCATCAGCAGACGCGTCGGCGTCAGCTTGTCCGCGCCGTAATAGTGCAGCAATAGCTTCGCCGCTTCCGGATTCTGGATCAGTGGTCGGCCAAAGGCCTTGGCGACCGAGGCCGCAGTGATGTCATCATGCGTCGGCCCGATACCGCCCGTGGTAAAAACATAGTCATAGGCTGCGCGCAGGGCATTTACCGCTGCGACAATCGCGGCTTCAACATCCGCTACCACGCGTGCCTCAACAAGCCGGACACCAATGGGCAGCAAACGTTGGGCAATGGCATTGAGATTCACATCCTGCGTTTTGCCGGAGAGAATCTCGTTACCGATAATCAGGACAGCGGCGGTCGGATTGCTCATGTCGCTGGTTTAGCAGCAGCGGAGTAAAAGCGGAAGTGGCGATTGGGATTAAGCCGCAGCGGCAACCGCTTCATCACTAATTTCAGCGATCAGCGCATCGATCCATTCCTGCGGCGCGGCGCCCTGCGCGGTCAGAACATTGCCATCCTGTTCGGTCGCATCCGGCGAAATCTCCAGCTGCGCAGCGGTCAATTCCGGCACGAGCGTCTCAAGCGCGGCAACGGTGTGCCCGGCGCAACGCGTCGCGAGCGCAATCAACGCAACCCCGGCACCGATGGCCGAAACCGGCTTCTTTGCATCAATGAAATGATTGAGGATGCGGCGGGTATGAAGATTTTGCTTGAGCTTGGCCACGGAACGCTCACCGCCCGGCAGCACCAGGACATCAAAATCCGAACCCAGTACTTCGCCGATCACTTTGTCGACCGGGAAATAATGGCCCCAGGCGTTGTCATGCCAGCTATTGACCAACCCCTGCTCCGGCGCGACTGTGCAGAACTTCGCCCCAGCCTTGGTCAGTGCCCGCTGCATCTCGGTCAATTGAACTTCATCAACACCATTGGCGACCAAAATTAACACCGAACGACCGGACTGGTTTTGCGACATGCGGGGGCTCCTGCAATGATTGAAAGGACCACAACACCCGTGTCGACCTGTCTGCCGCAGCGGGAAAACGCACGGCATAGCGCGCGGACTGTTGTGTGTGCACGGCTTATAGCGGTAAGCTGCCGCTGAAGCAATTAAAACTTTAGTTTCAAACTCTTTACCCGGAAAAGCGTACCATGCCCGTCCTGCAATCCAAGCGCAACGAAACCCAACCCGATGCCCTGTTTAACTTTACCCACGGCATCCCGCAGGACAAGCGCCTTGCCGCACAGGAAGTGGCAGTTCAGACCGCGTGGCTGCATGGGCTTGCCGCCCTGCCCGGCATGTTCAGCAAAGCCGATGTCAAAAAGATCGAGACGACACTCGGCGAAGCGCTCGCGGCCATCAAGACCGACCGCTTCGTCTGGACCGTGCGCGACGAGGATATTCACATGCATCTCGAACGCTATGTCACGGAACGTTGCGGCGAGCTCGGCAAGAAAATGCACGCCGGGCGCTCACGCAACGACCTGATCGCCACGACGCTGCGCCTTTATGTCCATGATGAGCTATCGCGCCTCTCCGCCATGCTCACGCCCGTGCTGACGGCCCTCGCCGATCAAGCCGAACGTCAGCTGGAGGTCATTATTCCTGGTGCGACGCATCTTCAGCATGGCCAGCCTGTGCG
>JBDHTV010000216.1:0-3132 GCA_039808825.1 Bdellovibrionales bacterium
TCCGACAGGTCGTAATCGACCTCCAGATAATGATCGGCGAAGGTGTTGTTCTGCTCCGGGTCCAGCACTTCGAGCAGCGCCGACGAAGGATCGCCGCGCCAGTCGGAGCCGAGCTTGTCGATTTCATCGAGCAGGAAGAGCGGGTTTGACGATTTCGCCTTCTTCATGCCCTGAATGACTTTGCCGGGCATGGAGCCGATATAGGTGCGGCGGTGGCCGCGGATTTCAGCCTCGTCACGTACGCCGCCCAGCGACATACGCACGAAATTGCGGCCCGTGGCCTTGGCGATGGATTTGCCGAGCGACGTTTTACCCACGCCGGGCGCGCCGACGAGGCAGAGGATGGGGCCCTTGAGCTTGCTCTGACGCTGCTGCACGGCGAGATATTCCAGGATGCGTTCCTTGACCTTCTCCAGGCCGAAGTGATCCTGGTCGAGCACTTTCTGCGCGCCCTTGATATCCTTCTTGATCTTGGTGCGCTTGTTCCACGGAATGCTGACCATCCAGTCGAGATAATTGCGCACGACGGTGGCTTCCGCCGACATCGGCGACATGGAGCGCAGCTTCTTGAGCTCGGCGGCGAATTTTTCCTGCGCTTCCTTCGGCATCTTGAGCGCTTTGGCTTTTTCCTCGATCTCCGAGACCTCGTCGCGGCCTTCTTCGCCTTCGCCGAGTTCCTTCTGAATCGCCTTCATCTGCTCGTTGAGGTAATATTCGCGCTGCGACTTTTCCATCTGGCGCTTGACGCGATTGCGGATACGCTTTTCAACCTGCAGCACGCCGATCTCGCCTTCCATGAAGGAGAAGATCTTCTCCAGCCGTTCGCTGACGACCGGCATTTCGAGCAGGCCCTGCTTGTCCGCGATCTTGAGCGTGAGGTGCGAAGCGACCGTATCGGCGAGCTTGCCCGGCTCTTCGATCTGATTGATCGAGACCAGCACTTCGGGCGGAATCTTCTTGTTGAGCTTGATATACTGCTCGAACTGGCCGACGACGGCGCGGGCCAGCGCCTCGATCTCGGCGGCTTCGCCCTGCTGCTCCGGCACCAACTCGGCCTGCGCCTGGAAGAAATCGTTATTCTCGGTGAAGCGCGCGACACGCGCGCGCTGACCACCTTCGACCAGCACCTTCACGGTGCCATCCGGCAGCTTCAGCAGCTGCAGCACCGTACCGACGGTGCCGAGCGTGAACAGGTCATTCACGGTCGGGTCGTCCTGCGACGCGTTCTTCTGGGTCAGCAGCAAAATCTGCTTATCGTCCTGCATCACATCTTCGAGCGCGCGCACGGATTTCTCGCGGCCGACGAAGAGCGGCACGATCATGTGCGGGAAGACGACGATGTCACGCAACGGCAGAACCGGATAAACCAGCGGCGATGTCGTCGAACCAGGAGTAAGAGCCATTATGCTACCTTTCAGGGGAACCAGACCGGGCGAATATGCATGTTGCCCGATACATCCTAAAGATTGGGTTGAGAGCCCGGGAATTCAAGGCTTGCCTTGTATTTTCACAGCTTCGCCAATCGGCACGTCCGTGGCAAGCATCACCGTATTGCAGGCCTGACGACGCGTACTGACGCGCTGATTTTATCACAGACAGCGCGGCAACAGCGGACTAAAAAAACAAAACAGCTTCCTCATCTGAAAGATGAAGAAGCTGCTTTAGTGCATTGTTTTAGTTAAGCGGCGCCGCCGGCGCCTTTGCTGCGATCCGGGCCGTGGACAAAGACTGGCTTGGCCTTGCCCTCAACGACTTCCTTGCTGACAACCACTTTCTCAACATCTGTCATGCCCGGGATATCATACATGGGCTCCAACAAAATAGCTTCCATGATCGAGCGCAAACCGCGCGCACCGGTCTTGCGGGCGATCGCCTTCTGGGCGATGCCGCTCAAGGCATCGGGCGTCACATCGAGCTCGACATCTTCCATTTCGAACAGGCGCTGATATTGCTTGACCAGCGCGTTCTTCGGCTTGGTGAGAATATCGATCAGCGCGGCTTCGTCCAAATCGCCGAGCGTCGCGATGACCGGCAGACGACCGATGAATTCCGGGATGAGACCGAACTTCAGTAGATCATCCGGCTCCACCTGCTGCAGCAGCTCGCCGGTGCGGCGCTCTTCCGGCCCGCGCACGTCGGCGCCAAAGCCGATGGAGGAACCGCGGCCACGCTGCGAGATGATCTTCTCCAGCCCGGCGAAAGCGCCGCCGCAGATGAAGAGGATGTTGGTCGTATCCACTTGCAGGAATTCCTGCTGCGGATGCTTTCTGCCGCCCTGCGGTGGCACGGAGGCAATCGTGCCTTCCATGATCTTGAGCAGCGCCTGCTGCACGCCCTCGCCGGACACGTCGCGCGTGATCGACGGGTTGTCGGACTTGCGGCTGATCTTATCAACTTCGTCGATATAGACGATGCCGCGCTGGGCGCGCTCAACATTGTAATCGGCGGCCTGCAGCAGCTTGAGAATAATGTTCTCGACGTCTTCACCGACATAGCCCGCTTCAGTCAGCGTGGTGGCGTCCGCCATGGTGAAGGGCACGTCGATGATGCGGGCCAGCGTTTGCGCCAGCAGCGTCTTACCACTGCCGGTGGGGCCGACGAGCAGAATATTCGACTTCGCCAGTTCGACATCCTGCTGCTTGGTGCCATGCGCCAGGCGCTTATAATGGTTATGCACCGCGACCGAGAGCACGCGCTTGGCGTGGTCCTGGCCGATGACATAATCATCGAGCACCTGCTTGATATCCTTCGGCGAAGGCACGCCTTCACGCGATTTGACCAGCGTGGTCTTGCTTTCCTCGCGGATGATGTCCATGCACAGCTCGACGCACTCATCGCAAATGAATACGGTCGGCCCGGCGATCAGCTTGCGCACCTCATGCTGGCTCTTGCCGCAGAACGAGCAATAAAGGGTGTTTTTACTGTCGGTGCCGGCTGCTTTCGTCATGGATTGTTCCTCACGCTTTGGCCAATTCCTACATCGGCCTTTTCCAAATTCTCAATCTTCACCGCGAACGATAGCCCGTCAGCGCCATGCTGTCCAGACATCGGGCGGTCCGTCGCTTTAAGTTCCCTTCCGCACCCGTTTCAGCCTAGGCCGCGTATGGTTACCGGAAGCTTAAAGGCCTTCGC
>JBDHTV010000217.1:0-3131 GCA_039808825.1 Bdellovibrionales bacterium
CGCGTGCTGGCCGAACCCGCGCCCCAGATGCCGGTGAAACCGAGCGCCACGGCGGCAAGACCGCGCCGGGCGAAGACCTGGAGCCCGAGCGCGTTGCCGTCATGGTCGGCTACGGCGCAATGCAGCGCATCGAGCCAAACAATGCTGCGCGCAAAATTCCGCAGATTGATTGGCAGCGGCGTGCCGAATTGCTGGCTCGGGATATCGTAGAAGATCAGCGTGGCCGGCATGAGCGGACTGCCGCTCGCGGCGGCCAGCCAGGCGACGGTGCGGCCATCGGGCGACAGCGCCCAGCACATTGTCGCCAACGCTGCCGCGATGGTAAAGGCTGGCGAGACGATGCGCGCCACTTCCTGCGGCAGCGTGCCGTTGACGTCATACGTCACGGCGACAAAGGCGGCGCTGCTCCCGGTGCTCTGCACATTCTGCATCCCGGCGACGAGCAGCTGACGCGCTGCCGTGGCCGTGCCGCTGACGCGCAAAGGCGGCGTACCGCCCAGCGTGGCATAGGCGGTATTGACACTTTCCAGCAACGGTTCCGTCACCGCGCTGCATTGCGGCGCGGCGGCGGCGCTGTGCGCGATCACCTCAAAAGTCAGGTTCGGCAAACGGTTGCCGAAATCCGCGAGTTGCAGCTGCTCAAACACCAGATAGGCGATGCCGCGATAGGCAGGGACATTGGCCACGCCGAGCGCGGCCTGCAATACCGGGTCCGGCGCCTGCGCCGCATCGCCCGGATAGAAGCTAATGCTCGCGGCGAGACCGCTTTTCCAGACCAGCCCATCATAGAGCTGCTTGCCGTCGGCCCAGACACCGGTGAGCCGTTCGAGCGGCCCCTGCCCGATGGCGACGGCGCAACTCACGCTATAACTGTAACGCACGCTGCTGACATTGCCGCCGCCGCCCTTGCCGCCGCCAATGCTGTCTTCATGCGCGGTTTCAAGCAGATCGCTGGCCCAGATCACCTGACCGGCGACGCGCGTACGGCCAAACAGCAGCGGGATCCCCGCGCCATAACGCGAATCCTGCACCTTGAGATTTTCCAGCCGCGGGCCGATCAGTTTGCGCGAACCGGCCAGGCCAAGCTGCTGGTCAAGCGCGCCACCCGCGACGCGGCCAAGCGTGCCGAGTACGGCGCCGCCAATGCCGGGCAGCAACGCGTTGCCGGCAGCGGTCAGAACGATCGAGGCCATTCAGTCTCCGAAATAATAAATACCGCGCAAGCGGCGCTGCCATACGGCATTGCGCCGCGTTTCGACCACGGCGCCGACAGGAGCATAGGCATGAATCATCGTATCGGCGGATGTCGCCAGCGCGACATGCTGGGCTTGTCCCGCCAGCGCGAAGAGCAACACCGCGCCGCGCCGTGGCTCCGGCACCGGGGATGCGCCATGCGCCAGCAAGGCCTGCGCCAGTGCCGCGCCCGTGGGCCAGCGCGCATAATCCGTTCTATCCCGCACCGCGATACCCGCCGCGCGCAGCGCGACGATGACGAGGCCGATGCAATCGAGCCCAACCTGCGGCATACGGCCCTGATGATGAAACGGCGTGCCGAGGCAGGCGCGCGCCGCCACGATCATAAGTTCGGCGCGCATCGTCAGCCCTTGCTGTCGGGATAGGCCAGAATTTTATCGACGCCGGGCAGATGCGGGAAGCCGCCGAAGTTAAGGATGTTGTTGAATTTGTCGCGGCAGCTGCTCAAACGCTTGTCGCAGCCTGCCACGGCACGATAGTTGTCGCCGATTGCCGGCACAGCAGACAGCGGCAGCCAGAGCGTGAATTGCCCTCCGGCCCACTGCTGCACCTCTGCCGTCAAACCGGCCAAGGCACCGGAGAGCCAGACGATCTGACCGCCGTCGAACCAGCCAGCAGGCGCGCCATTCGCGCTATCCGTAAATTGCGTTGCGCCGGTTGCCGCGGTGACGGAGCCTGTGACGGTATAAGGCGCAAGCGCGACGGTGCAGCCGCTGTCGCCCAGCTGGTAACGGCAGGTGGCGGTATAAAAATCGCCGAACCCATGCTGCAGCCGGTCATGCAGGCCGAGCAGCATGGCGCTATATTGCCCGCCCTGCAGCTTGACCGTGCCGAGCCAGCCGCGCCGCAGCTGCAATACGCCTTGTGTCAAGTCAGCCCAATTGCAGAGATAAAGATCACAACGCGCCTGATCATAGCGTCCGGCGGCAAGATCATCGGCGCTGAGATCGGCGGCACTGACCATGCCGTTCAGCGCGAGATTATCGCTGCTCAAAGCGCTGCTGCTGACGAGTGCCGTAGGATTAAAAGCGCCGTCGGCTTTATAGGTCACGCCATCGACAACAAGATCGTTGTCATGATTGGTATAGGCGCGCACGACACCGTCCGTGCGCGTCAGCTTGACAAGATAGGCGAGCGTCGTGCATGCGGCGGCAAGGTGATCGGCCAACGCGGCAGACAGGTTTTTCATCAGACCCGTACCTCGATAAGCGGGATAGCGCCGCGCTGGGTCATGAAATCATCCTGCGTGAGATTGAGCTGGTCGGTATCGAAGCGCACCGGCACATCGAAGGCGAAGCCCGCCGTCACCGCGACGCCGCTCGCCGGCGGCACCGCGAAGGTCAGCAGGCCCGTGGTGCTGTCGAGGGTCCAGCCGCCGCTCTGCGTCACACCGCCAAGCGCGACCTGCGCCGACCCGGTTACCGGCTTATTGATGGTACGGCGGTGCTGCACCGGGACGGAACCATAGGTTTTGACGAGTTGAAACTGCGTCGTCGCGCCGTCGCCGGTACCGAGCAACTGGTCGGCCGGTTGCGGCGCGCTTGTGCCATCCGCCGCGCTGGTATAATCGGCCCAGTCCTTGAGCCGGAAACCGCGCGCCCGCCCGGCCCGCGCCTGAAAAAAGGCCAGCAAACTCATCGCATCGGCGGCGCTGCACAGACCGGGCCGCGCATCATAGCGCCGTCTGGCCTGGCTCCAATTCTGGTTACGCCGCTCATAGCCGCCATCGATCGTCACGATCTCGGTGCTGAAGCCTGGCCCGCCCTGCGTGCCATAAGCGACGCGCAACGGAAACTGGAGTTCGTCGAACATTATTATATTTCTCCCTCAAACGGCGGGCGGCGGCTCCGCCGCCTTGCCTACGCTCGCATAAGCTC
>JBDHTV010000218.1:0-3109 GCA_039808825.1 Bdellovibrionales bacterium
GGCGGCATGTGTTCCAGGAAATCGGCGATTTTCTTGCGCCCATCCTGCGATACTTCGCTTGCCACACGCTGGATCATGGCGCTCATCGTATCGTGCATCTGACCGTGGCCACTCTCCACCCCGTCCAGCACAGCCTTCAGCGCGGCGGTATCCGGCTTTTCCGTGCGCAGGATGGCCGCAACCTTGCCGATGGCTTCGCGCATCTGATCATGTCCGGACTTCAGCTTGCTTTCCTGTTGCTCATAAATCGCGCGGAAAATCTTGGCATCGTCGGGCGTCATCTGGCTTGCCAAACGGTCAACCAGGAATTTCGGCTCTTCGTGCCCACCCGGCGGTCCGCCCTCCGGGCCACCGCGGTGATGTTCCCAGCCGCCCGCGGCGAAGGGCGGCGGCATCGCCTGCCCGGGGAGCATCATGCCAGGCTGCGGCATGCCTGGTGGCGGCATGGGCGGCGCGCCATGGAATAGCGGTGCAGACAACATGCCGACCAGAAACAGATTGAGCGCGCCCGAGCAAATCAACCAGGGCGAAATGCGGCAACAGCTGCCGCCGGTGGTATTATTCTCGGTCATTTTGGTTCCTCCTTGATCCAATTCTGCCACGGTGAAAGCAGGAATCCTTCCTGCGTGGTTTGGGCTTGCGCCGTGCTGGCCATGGCGGCCTGCATAACCGGCGCTGTCGTATCCTGCGTAACGGTCTGGGTATTGAGTCCAACCATGACACCGAGAAACAACGTTGCGCACGCGCCCGCCGGCATTCCGAGGCGCTGCCATAGCGGCGTGCCATGCGACACATGCACGATCATAGCCTGCGTTTCCTGCTCATAGGCTCGTGCCTGTTGCATGATCTGGCTTTGCAGCAGCGCGAGCCGGTCCGGCGATTGCGGCAAGGCGGGGTCGTGACGGCGCAGGAAAGCGCCTAATTCATCTTTGTCATGTGTCGTGCTCATAAGTCCCTCCCCTGCAGCAGCTGCAGCCGCTCCAAATCCTGCCGTAAGGCGCGGCGTGCCCGTACCAGCAAGGATTCCACCGCCCCCGGTGTCAGCGCCATGAGTTCGGCGATTTCCTTGCCGCTCAACTCTTCATAATAAGACAGCACCACGGCGGTCCGTTGGTTGACCGGCAAGCGCTGCAGACTCTGCTGCAATATGGTGCGCTTGTCGGCGTCCTGCACCGCTCCGAACCCATCCATTCCGCCATCCGCTACATCGTCGGCATATTCAAGCGGTAACGTCGGCTTTTTGCGGCAGCGGTCGATGCACAAATTCGTTACGACCCGGCTGAGCCAGGTGCGCGGCTGCGCTGCGCCGCTTGCATCCCAGCGCACGGCCTGTGTCCACAGCCGCAGGAAGGCTTCCTGCGCCACCTCGTCGGCATCGGCACTGTTGCTCAAGATACGCTGCGCCAAAGCGACCATCCCCGCCAGATGACGTTGCAATAACAACCCAAAAGCCTGCTCATCGCCCGCCGCCACCGCCAGCATCAGGTCGTGATCGGTCGCGACCGTGCCCGGCGCGGCCCCACATTCCACAGACAACCGCATCGTGGCGGCTGAATCCCGCTGTCCCGTCAAACCCTGTCCCAGTTTTATGCGTTTAAATTTCAAGCCCATTTCATACACGTTATGAAAAGATTAATCCTGCGCCAACCATCTTCATAAATTGCTGCACTTTTTTCAGTGCCTTAGCGCAGGAAACACGCTGGCTGCGCGTGCTTGTCCTTGCAGGATGTGCCGGTGTCTCCCCATGCGCCGGATTGAGGAGGAGCCTCAACTTCACCCCAACAACGGGACGCCCCGTCCCTTCCTGCAAGGAGAACCCTTATGACCAGTATCAACAGCTACCAGAATAATGTTCAGGCCAATTACCAGCAGCAAAAGCTGTTCAAGAAGCTCGATGCCAACAATGATGGCAGCGTGAGCAAGGACGAGTTCGTCAATGGCCGCCCCAAGGATGTCACGGCAGATCAGGCGGGCGCGTTGTTCGACAAGCTCGACACGAAGAAAACCGGCTCGCTCAGCGAAAGTGATTTCGCTAATGCCGTGCCGCCGCCGGGTGGGCTGGACCCGAACACCCTTGCCGCTTTGTTGCAAGGGCAGGACACCAGCCAGAGCGACGACAGCTCTTCCAGCCAGGATGATCGCACGGCCAAGCTATTCGCTAAACTCGACAGTGATGGCAACGGCACCATCAGCAAGGATGAGTTCGTCAACGGCCGTCCGAAAGATGTGACCGAAGATCAGGCGGCATCGCTCTATGACAAGATCGACACCGAAGGCAGCAACGCATTGACCGCCGATCAGCTCAAGAGCGGATTGGCCGCCAACCGACCGCATCACCATCAGGGCGGCGGGATCAGCAGCATCCTGTCCAGCACGAATAACAGCACGTCGAATACATCGGACAACAACACGTCAACTGATAACGGGCTGCAGACGCTACTTAATGCGCTGCAAACGGCGGTCAATGACGAAAAGAACGGGACGACAACGGCTTCAGGCGATACCACCGCGGTGCTTGATAATTTCCTGAAGGCGCTTAAGTCCTATAGCGTAACGGCGGATAGCACGGACAGCAAGGACGAGACTTCGCCGCTGACCTCTGCTTAAGCGCCGTTTCCGCCCCGGATATTACCCCATGGTATCCGGGGCGGTTCTTCTTACACCATGCTCGCGGGCTTGATGAATTTATCGAACTCGGCTTCGGTCAACATACCAAGCGCGAGGCAGGCCTGCTTGAGGGTTGTGCCCTCGGCATGGGCCTTCTTGGCGACCTTGGCGGCATTGTCATAGCCGATATGCGGGTTGAGCGCGGTGACGAGCATCAGCGACTCGCCGACCAGCTTGGCGATCCGCTCTTTGTTCGGCTCGATCCCCACCACGCAATTGTCGGTGAAGCTGCGCGCCGCATCGGCCAGCAGACGCACCGATTGCAGCAGATTGTAAATCATCACCGGCTTGAAGACATTGAGCTCGAAATGGCCGTTGGAACCGGCGACCGTAATCGTCGTGTGGTTACCCATGACCTGCGCCGCGACCATCGTCATGGCTTCCGACTGGGTGGGGTTGACCTTGCCCGGCATGATCGACGAGCCGGGCTCGTTCTCCGGCA
>JBDHTV010000219.1:0-3100 GCA_039808825.1 Bdellovibrionales bacterium
GCGGAATTCTGGCGCTCGGCGCTGCTGGTGCTGCCGCAAAATGACTCGGTTGCCGAAGCGCATCATGTTGAAGAATGGGTCAAGCTGCTGCCGTTGTTCGCCGCAGTGACCGGTATCGCGCTCGCTTATCTGTTCTATCTGCTGCAGCCGGGGCTGCCAGGCAAGGTGGCGCGCGCGGCAGGCGGGCTTTATCGTCTGCTGTTCAACAAATATTACATCGACGAGCTTTATGATCTGGTGTTCGTGCGCAATGCCCCGCGTCTTGGACGGTTGTTCTGGCAAGGCGGCGACGAAAATATCATCGACCGTTTCGGGCCGAACGGCATTGCGGTGTTGACGCAGAAGATCGCGGCACGGGCGAGCGCGCTGCAAACGGGCTATGTCTATCACTATGCCTTCGCAATGGTTATCGGTGTCGCGGCGCTGATCACCTGGTATTGGTTCAAAGGTTAAATCATGGCTTGGATACTGAGCGTTATCACCTTTCTGCCGTTGCTCGGCGCTTTGCTGCTGTTCTTGCTCGTGCGCGGGCCGGAAGAGCAGTCGGCCAAACCGGCGCGCGCCATCGCGCTGTTGACCTCGCTCGGCACCTTTGTGGTTTCGCTGTTGCTGTTGCGCGATTTCGATCCGCAGAATACGGGTTATCAATTCATCGAGCGTGTGCAATGGCTGCCGCAGATCGGCATTTCCTATTTCCGCGGGATTGACGGCATCTCCATCTGGTTCGTGCTGATATCCACTTTCCTGACGCCGATCTGCATTCTCTCCGCCTTCAGCGGCATCACCAAGCGGACGAAAGAATTCATGATCGCGATGCTGGTGCTGGAGACCATGATGGTCGGCATGTTCACGGCGCTCGATCTTGTGCTGTTCTATGTGTTCTTTGAAGGCGTGCTGATCCCGATGTTCCTGATTGTCGGCGTGTGGGGCGGGCAGGGCAAGATTTACGCGGCCTATAAATTCTTTCTCTATACCTTCGCCGGTTCGGTGCTGATGCTCATCGCCATCATCGCGATGGTGCTGCAGGCGGGAACGGCGGATATGACCCAGATGATCGCCAAGGGCTTCCCGGTCGGTATGGCCAACCTATTGTGGCTCGCATTCTTCGTCGGCTTTGCGGTCAAGACGCCGATGTGGCCGTTCCACACCTGGCTGCCCTACGCCCACGTTGAGGCGCCGACGGCAGGCTCCGTCATCCTCGCGGGTGTGCTGCTCAAGATGGGCGGTTATGGCCTCATCCGGGTTAATCTGCAGATGCTGCCGGAAGCGAGTGCGCATTTCGCGCCGCTCGTTTTGGCTATGAGTATCATCGCGATCATTTACACGTCGCTGGTCGCGCTGGTGCAGAGCGACCTCAAGAAACTGATCGCCTATTCTTCCGTCGCCCATATGGGCTATGTCACGCTCGGCATCTTCACCAACAATGTCCAGGGGCTGGAGGGCGCGATGTATGTCATGCTCTCGCATACGCTGGTTTCCGGCGCGCTGTTCCTCTGCGTCGGTGTGATTTATGACCGGCTGCATACGCGCGAAATCGCGCGCTATGGCGGGCTGGCCAACAACATGCCGCAATATGCCGCGATGTTCATGGTGTTCATGCTGGCCAGCGTTGGCCTGCCGGGCACAAGCGGCTTCATCGGCGAGTTTCTCAGTATGCAGGGCGCGTTCCTGTATGACGGCAAGGTGGCGGCTTTCGCTGCGGTCGGTACCGTACTCGGTGCGGCCTATATGCTTTGGCTTTACCGGCGGGTGTTTTACGGCCCGTCTATCCATGCCGACGCGGCGGCGATGCCCGATTTGTCGCTGCGCGAGAAAATCATGTTCGTGCCGATCATCGCCCTCATCATCTGGATGGGCGTGTATCCGGCCAGTGTAAAAAACGTCATGGCGCCGACAGTCGCGCATGTTTTGGAAGCTGCGCAAAGCCGCGCGGGCGGAGGGATGCAGTAATGGGTAGTGAAATAATCGCCGTCGCGCCGGAATTGTTTTTGGCATTGGGCGTGATCTTTGTGTTGTTGGCTGGGCTCTTCCTTAACCAGACGTGGTCCGGTTTTATTCAGTGGTCTGCGATTGGGGTGATGCTGGCTACCATGTTGTTGCAGGGCAATGTGGGGACGGTATGGAATCTTGCTTTCAACGATATGTTTGTGAATGACGCTTTCGCGCGCGCGAGCAAGATCCTGGTGCTGGCGGCGGGCATCGGCGCGCTCATCATGGCGCGGCCTTACCAAAAAGCGCAGCAGATGACGCAGTTTGAGTATCCCGTGCTCGTGCTGTGCGCCACCCTCGGCATGATGCTGATGGTTTCGGCGCATGATATGCTGGCGCTCTATGTCGGGCTGGAACTGCAAAGCCTGACGCTCTATGTGCTGGCGGCGTTCCGGCGCGACGATGCGCGAGCGAGCGAAGCAGGCATGAAATATTTCGTGCTTGGCGCGCTTTCATCGGGGCTGCTGCTGTTCGGGATTTCGCTGCTTTATGGCTTGACGGGCAGCACCAATTTCACCGCGCTGCATATTTATTTTACCAATAGCCAGATAACAGGCGAAGCCTATACGGCGCTGATCTTCATACTCGCGGCGCTGGCGTTCAAGGTTTCAGCCGCGCCGTTCCATATGTGGACGCCGGACGTGTATGAAGGTGCACCGACGCCGGTCACCGCCTTTTTCGCCGCCGCGCCGAAGCTGGCGGCGCTCGCGCTGCTCGCGCGGGTGTTGTATCAGCCGCTATTCGGCATGGGGCACGAATGGCAGCAGGCGCTGACCTTCCTCGCTATCGCCTCGATGCTGGTCGGCGGCTTTGCCGCCATCATGCAAAGCAGCATCAAGCGGCTCATGGCTTATAGCTCGATCTCGCATGTCGGTTATGCGCTGGTCGGTCTGGCTTCCGGCCTGCCGGAAGGTATACAGGGCTTGCTGATTTATCTCGCGATCTACTTCCTCAACACGCTCGGCGTCTTCGCCGTCATCCTCGCCATGCGCCGTAATGGTCTTATGCTGGAGAAGATCAGCGATCTCGGCGGGCTGTCGCGGCAACGACCGGTATTGGCGCTGGCCCTGACACTCCTGTTGTTCTCGCTTGCCGGGGTGCCGCCGCTCGC
>JBDHTV010000220.1:0-3077 GCA_039808825.1 Bdellovibrionales bacterium
GGCTGGGCCGGCTCCGCCTTGAGCGGCTTTTGCTGCGCCGGTTCGGCCTGTTTGAATTCCCAGTTCTTTGCGCCCTGCGCGCTGGTTTCAAGCTGCACATCGGCGTCATTCAAAGTCACGGTGGTCACTTCAAGCCGCCGGGGCGAAGCCAGCAACGGGGCGATCTTCACCGCGAGCGCCATCTGACCAATCTTGGCCATATCGGGCCGCGCGCCCCAGCCTGGATTGGCGATCGCGATATCATTGACCTCGAGCGCAGGACCGCCCGCGATCTTGAGATGCATCGCGCCGTTGAGGCTGACCTTGCGGCCAAGCTTCTCGGTCAGGAATTCGGCGATCTGGCCGCGATAGGCGTTGGGGTCGAAGGTGGCAAGGAAAATGCCAATACCGGCCACCGGCACGACGATGACCGCGAGCGCGACCCCGGTCAGCAGTCCAAATCTACTTTTTCTGGCGGGGCTTTTTTCGGCCATCTTCATCTCCATCGAACGGGTCGGGTTGATCACCCGCAAAATTGAACCAGCGAAATGTCTTTTGCATGGCGGGCGGAATCGGCGCGCTGGCATCGATGACCCCGCCGCGCGGATGCGGTATGATGAGCCGCCGGGCATGCAAATGCAACCCGTCATAAAGGCTACCCGCTTCCCATTGCGGCGCGACCGAACCGTCGACGCGTTCGGCCGGTTTATAAATTGGATCGCCCAGAATCGGCGTGCCGATGGCCTGCAGATGGACGCGCAGCTGGTGGGTGCGGCCGGTCAGCGGCCAGAGCGCCACCAGCGCCGCCTGCTTGCCGGCTGGCTCCAGCACGCTGAACAGGGTCGCAGCATCCTGCCCTTCCTCATCCTGTGGGGTCGTACCGACCATCTTGGTGCCGACCTTCTTGAGCGGCAGATCGATGCGCCCTTCGAGCGGCTTGGGGCAACCCAGCGTGACGGCCCAGTAAACCTTGCGTGTATCACGCGCCCGGAACGCCGCGGTAAGCTTGGCGGCGGCGAATACGCTTTTCGCCAGCAGCAGCACGCCGCTCGTATCCTTGTCGAGCCGGTGCACGAGACGCGGCCGCTCGCCTTTCGCATCGCGCCACTGCTCCAGCATCGCGTCGAGATGCTGCCGCTGGCCCGTGCCGCCCTGCACCGCGAGGCCTGGCGGCTTGTTGAGCACCAGCACATCGTCATCCTCAAACAACACCCATTGTTTGACGCGCTTGTCTGGCCCCGCCTTGACCACCGGCGCGGGCGCATCCGTGGTCAAATTGGGCGGCACGCGCACTTTCTGCCCCGGCACCAGCCGCAGATTGGCCTTGGCGCGTTTGCCGTCCACCCGCACCTGCCCGGTTCGCAACAGCTTCTCGAGCTGGCCGTGGCTCAACGCCGGGTAATGGCGCCGGAACCAGCGGTCGAGCCTTACATCGGCTTCGTCAGGTAAAATTTCAATCGGTTCCGCCATTTACTATTTCCCTACCCCCGTAAAAGGGTTAGACCTTGATTTTGCTCACGCTCGCTTCGCGTATAAGACTGTATTGACATGGTATATTGCCGATGACCAGCCCTCTCTTTCCCAACCCGCATCTGCTCGGCATCGCCGATCTGCCGGTTGAGACGCTCGAAACCCTGCTGACCCGCACGGCGCGCTTTGCCGACCATCCCGACGCCAGCGACCTGCATCGCGGCAAGACGGTTGTGAATTTGTTCTATGAAAACTCGACCCGGACGCGCACCTCGTTTGAAATGGCAGCCAAGAAGCTCGGTGCCGAGGTCATCAATATCGATATCGCGACCTCGTCGGTGCAGAAGGGCGAGTCGCTGGCCGACACGGTCCGCACCATCAGCGCCATGGGTGTGGATGCCATCGTCATCCGCCACGAGAGCAGCGGCGCGGCGGCGGAAGTCGCCGGCCTCGTCGATTGCGCCGTGATCAATGCCGGCGACGGCACCAACGAGCACCCGACGCAAGCCTTGCTCGACGCCTTCACCATGCAGCAGCGCAAGGGTGATTTAAGTGCGCTGACAGTCGCAATCTGCGGCGATATTCGCCACAGCCGCGTTGCGCGCTCGAATCTGCATTTTCTCGGCAAGCTCGGGGCGCAGCTGCGGGTTATTGCGCCCGAAGCGATGATGCCGGACCCGCTGGAGATGCCGCAGGTCGCGCGTTTCACCGATCTCACCGCCGGCATCAAAGACGCCGACGTGGTCATGATGTTGCGCATTCAGTTCGAGCGCATGGAAAGCAAACAGCATCCGGATCTTGCTGCCTACCAGCAGGCCTACCGGCTGGACCACGCCAAGCTCGCCAGCGCCAAACCGGACGCGATCGTTATGCATCCAGGCCCACTCAACCGCATGGTCGAGATTACCGACGCGGTCGCCGACGACGATCAGCATAGCGTCATTCTGCAGCAGGTGCGCAATGGCGTGGCAGCGCGCATGGCCGTGCTCGACTTGCTGCTCACCAAACCGCGCGCTTAAGCGTTTTCCGGATGGTCTCGCGCCTCGCGCTGCGCCAGCACGGCGACGCGCAAGGCGCTGGCGAGCGCCCCCGTGCGCTCGGCATCGATCGCCGTGACCAGTTGCGGCAGGCTCTGACCGCGCGCTGCCGCCATCTGCTCGAGCGCCGTCCAGAATTCCGGCTCCAGCGCCACGCTGGTATTATGCTGCGCCAGGCGCAAGGTACGTTTTTTCAGCGCCATGATTTTACCCGCACAACGCACTGCCCTGCAGCTTACCCTGAAATGAGAAGGTCTGATAATTATCCGGGATATCAAATTTCATGGTTCCGGCGACGAGACCGCCTTCATGCAGCTCAGCCTTATCGAATTGCACCATCACGGCGCGCGCTGCACAATTTTTGCCGACGCAGACGCGCGCACGGCCATTGCCGTCCATGGCACCGTCCGAAGCTAAAACGATATTCCGTTCGCCTTGCTGGACCGCTGTCAGCCCCTTGCCCCATAACGTGGCATACAGGAACGTGGGCGGCGTATTCGTGGCATCGGGCGGCGGCGGCATCATGACCGCGATTTCCAGGGTACGTCCATCCCACGGCGCGCAACCAAAATTGACTTGTGCCGGGGGTTC
>JBDHTV010000221.1:0-3077 GCA_039808825.1 Bdellovibrionales bacterium
TCGCCACCCGATTTCTTGATATCGCCAACCTGGCGCGACAAATCATTTCGCTTGGCCTGCATTTCCTGCGCCTGCGTCTGAATCTGACGACGCCCGGCATCCATCTCCAGAATGGCGGCGGATTGCGCAGCCAGCCCACGGCGCGCCAGCCCGGCATCGAAGGCGGCAGGATTGTCGCGAATGAATTTAATGTCGTGCATGAGAATGATTCCTTTGGCTGAAAATTAACCGAGCAAATAAAGCTGGTCTAGGATTTTTGGTTAACGGACTTGGTTTGCGCCCGCGCCGCGATGATGGAGATTTCATAGAGCGCCATGAGGGGCACGGCGAGCAGCAGCTGACTCATGACATCGGGCGGGGTCATGACGGCCGCGAAGACGAAAATCAGCACAATGGCGAAGCGGCGGAAGGCGATAAGCTGCGCAACCGTCAACAGCCCGACGCGCACGAGCAGCACGAGCAGCACCGGCAGCTGGAAAGCGATGCCGAAGGCGAAGATCAGCGTCATCGCAATTGCAAGATATTCACTAACGCGCGCTTCGAGCTGGATGGGCAGGCCAGTCGTGGAAGCCGGGGTCTCAAACGACAGGAAGAAGTGCCAGGCCAGCGGCATGACAAAATAATAAGCCAGCGCGGCGCCGAGGATGAACAAAACTGGCGTTGCGACGAGGAACGGCAGGAAAGCCCTGCGCTCATGCCGATATAGTCCGGGCGCGACGAAGCGCCAGATCTGCACCGCCACGGCGGGGAATGCCAGCAGACAAGCGGCCCAAAGTGCGAGCTTGATATAAGTCAGGAAAGCTTCGGCGAGGCCGGTATAAATCAGCCGCCGGTCCTGCCCGTTCATGGCTTCGGCGAGCGGATGCACGAGAAAGGCATAGATATCGCTGGCAAAATAATAGCAGACGATGAAAGCCGCACCGATCGCCCATAGGCAATGAATCAGCCGCGTGCGCAGCTCCAGCAGATGCGCGAGCATAGGCTGGCGCAGCATCTGCGCTTCTTCATCCGGCTCAGTCATGGGGTTTTTCAGCGTCGGCGTTTTCGGGGATGGGTTTTTCAGGGTCGGGGATAATCTCCGGCGCGCCAACAGTCGGTACAGTGGATTGTTCTGGCGGCACAGGCTGCGGTTCCGGCGCGGGCTTACGCGCTTCGGCAGCGCGCGCCGCGATTTCCGCCTCATAGTTCAGCTGGTCGAGCTGCTGGCGCAGCTGGTGCCCCATCTGCTTAACCTGCCGCGTGGCCTTGCCGAGCATCAGCATCGCTTTGGGCAGGTCTTTGGGCCCGATGGCGACAAGCGCCACGGCCCCGATGACAAACATTTCCGACCAGGCGATATCGAACATCAGCTTTGCTTGGTGTCATCGCCCTTGCTTTGGTCGGCGAGCGGCTTGGGCTTATCCTCCGGCTCATCCTTGCCGTCCAACCCGGCCTTGAAGTTGCGCACGCCCTTGCCGAGATCGCCCATGACATGGGGCAAGCGGCCCGCGCCGAAAACCACGAGCACGACGACCAGCACGACCAGCAAATGCCACAAACTAAAGCCCATTTTGCACCTCACAGGAAAAGCTTTGCCCTTCAATATCATACCTGGTCCGCGCCCGCTAGACCGGGCTTACGAGCCTGCTATAAGGAACGCATGTCCGATACCACTTCCGCCGTTCTGCTCGTTGCGGGGCCAACCGCCAGCGGCAAGTCCGCCCTCGCTGCCCATTTGGCGGCAGAGCTTAATGGCGTGGTCATCAATTGCGATGCGATGCAGGTTTATCGCGATTTGCCGATTTTGACCGCGCAGCCTGATGCTACGCTGCAGGCGCAGGCTACACATATGCTTTACGCGATGATTGACCCGGGACAGGCCTTTTCCGCCGGGCAATGGCTGGCGGCGGCCAAAGCTGCGATCGTTGCCACCCGTCAATCCGGCAAGCGGCCAGTCATTTGCGGCGGCACCGGCATGTATTTTCAAGCCTTACTCAAAGGCTTGGCCGATATTCCTGCCATTTCTGATGAGCTACGCGCGCAATTGCGGGCCGACTACACGGCCCTTGGCGAGCAGCCTATCCGCGCGCGACTGGCGCAACATGACCCGGAGGCGGCACAGCAGATCGAGCGTGGCGATCAGTTGCGGCTGTTGCGCGCGCTTGAAATCGTGCTGGCGACCGGCAAAACCCAACGTGCATGGCAGGAGAATACGGTGGGCGGTATCGGCACGGAGCATGTGCTGCCGATTTTGCTGCTGCCGTCACGCGATGCGCTCTATGCCGGATGCGACCGGCGTTTTATCGCCATGCTGGAACGCGGCGCGGTAGCGGAAGTTCAAGAGCTGGCGCAACGTAAGCTGCCCAATGACTTGCCCGCGATGAAAACCATCGGCATACGCGAGATTATGGCTTTTACCGCCGGGTTACAAAGCTGGGATGACACCGTCGCGCTAGCACAACAGTCGACGCGCAATTACGCCAAACGGCAGATGACCTGGTTCCGCAATCAGTGGTTAGGCAACAAGATCGGGTTTCGGCAACCAGTCTTAACGCAATATGGATTTTTTACTTCGGCTCTGGCAGGGACTGTGATGGCCGAAAGCCGGCGTTGGCTTGAACTTAAAGGAGACACCCCATGAGCGTGAAGAAAATTCCCGACGGTTATCGCAGTGTGACGCCCTACCTGAGTTTCAATGGCGCGGCGGCAGCGCTCGATTATTACGAAAAGGTCTTTGGCGCCAAGGTACGGATGAAGCTGCCGGGGCCGGACGGAAAAATCGGCCATGCCGAGATCGAAATCGGCGATTCCATCATCATGCTGGCGGACGAGTGCGCCGAAATGGGCAATAAAAGCGCCCAATCGCTCGGGGGCTCGCCGATCGGTATCCTGCTCTATGTCGATGACGTGGACGCCGTTTTCGCCCGTGCTGTCGCAGCGGGAGCAAAGTCTAGCCGCCCCGTTGAGAACAAGTTCTATGGCGACCGCAGCGGCACCATCACCGACCCGTTCGGCTATGACTGGCACCTCGCGACGCATGTCGAAGACGTGTCGGAAGACGAAATGCAGCGCCGGATGGCCGCAATGAACAAAGCGGC
>JBDHTV010000222.1:0-3075 GCA_039808825.1 Bdellovibrionales bacterium
CTTGCCGTCAAAAAGCTGATGCCCGGTCGTCATGGCTTATTCAGCGCCTTGCGCCCGCAGGAACGACAGCGCGCCTTGCGGCGTCTGGCTGTTCATGTCGGTGAGCGCAATCGGATAATCGCCGCTGAAACAGGCATCGCAATATTGCGGCTGTCCGGCATTGCGCCGCGCTTCGCCGACCGCGCGATAGAGCCCGTCGAGCGAAATAAACGCCAGACTGTCCGCACCGATGAGCTTGGCCATCTGCTCGACATTGTAATTGTGCGCGAGCAGCTTTTCCTTCTCCGGTGTGTCGATGCCGTAGAAGCAGCTATGCTTGGTCGGCGGGCTGCTGATGCGCATATGGACTTCTTTTGCCCCGGCGGCACGGATCATCTCGACGATCTTGGTCGAGGTCGTGCCGCGCACGATGGAGTCGTCAACCAGAATAACACGCTTGCCTTCGATAAACCGGCGGTTGGCGTTATGCTTGAGCTTGACGCCGAGATGGCGGATGCGGTCGGTCGGCTGAATGAAGGTGCGGCCGACATAATGGTTGCGGATGATGCCGAGGTCGAACGGATAGCCGCTTTCCTGCGCATAGCCGATAGCGGAAGGCACGCCGGAATCCGGTACCGGCACGACGATGTCGGCGGCCACCGGCGCCTCGCGCGCCAGCTCCACGCCAATCTGCTTGCGGATCTCGTAAACCGACTTGCCTTCCATCATGCTGTCGGGGCGCGCGAAATAGATATATTCGAAGATGCAGAATTTGCGCGGCACCGCGTTGAACGGATGCAGGCTCTCGATCTCCTTGCCGCGAATGACAACCATTTCGCCCGGTTGGATATCGCGCACGAATTCCGCGCCGATAATGTCGAACGCGCAAGTCTCGCTGGCCAGCACATAGCTGCCGTCGATCTGCCCCAGCACGAGCGGACGCACGCCATAAGGATCGCGTACGCCGATCAGCATGTCTTTGGCGAGGCAAACGAAGGAGAAGGCGCCTTCGATCTGCCGGACCGCCTCGATCAGCCGGTCGACCGGCTGGCCATTGGCTTTGGCCATCAGATGCAACACGACCTCGGTATCGGAGGTCGAACGGAACAGGCAACCCTGATGCACCAGCGCGCTACGCAGCTTGTAGGCGTTGACGATATTACCGTTGTGAGCGATGGCGAAGCCGCCGAAGGCAAAGTCGGTGAAGAAGGGCTGGACATTGCGCAGCGCCGTCTCGCCCGTGGTGGCGTAGCGCACATGGCCGATGGCGGCGTGCCCGATCAGCCGGTTGATGATGCTTGACTGATTGAACGTGTCGCCGACATGACCCATCGCATGGTGGGCGTGGAAATGTTCGCCGTCATAGCAGACGATGCCTGCCGCTTCCTGCCCGCGATGCTGGAGCGCATGCAGCCCGAGCGCGACCATGCTCGATGCGGAATCTTTGCCGAGGATGCCGAAGATGCCGCATTCTTCGCGCAGCTTATCGTCATCGAACGGGTCGGTCGTCAAATCGGGCGCGGTAGGCTGCTCCATCATGGCTCGGCTTTCTTCTCGATCAATTGGTCAAGGCTCTTGCGCGCTTTTTCGTCATAAGACGGCTGATCCTTGTTCAGCTCCGGTTCCGGGCGGGTGAGGCTGCGCAGCATATCCTCTGCCTTCTTGATCTTGGACTGACGGCGCGCTTCCGGATCGTTGTCGTCCGTGCTGGCCGCATCGTCGCCGTTTGCATCGTCGGCTTCCTCGCCGTCTTTCTTGTTTTTCTGGATCGGCACCAGTTCTTTAATGAGGTCGGCACCTGCTTGCAGCAAGGGCCGGGTGCGCGCTTCCTTGATCCAGTCCGGTTCGTCTTTGGGCTTATCCCAGAACTGCGTGAGCAACAGGAAGATCAGGCAGGCGATGATAAGCCCGCGGATCCCGCCGAAAACGAAACCGAGCGACCGGTCGATCGTTGTCATGGCCTGACCTTGCACCTTGCTGACCACGAAACTGCTGATCGGGATAAAGAGAATAAGCGTACCGATGAACAGGCCGAGCCAGGTGCAGATGTCGGCGGTGGTCTTGCTCTTGAACTGCGTATGCATCCACGGCGCAAGCACCGGGAAATAACGCTGGGCGACGACGGCGCCGCAAACCAGGCTGAGCAGCACAAAGCCTTCTTTGACAAACCCCCGCATCATCGCGAAAATGCCCGAGACCAGCATCATCAGGATGACAGTAATATCGACCCAATTCAGGCCGGTGGCATGGTGGGCGACAGTCTGGGCTTCATGCATGAAAAGATCCTCGTCGGCATCGGGCCGAAAAGCGATTGTCTTTAAGTTTATATTTTATGCCGCTGGTCTAGCACAAACTTTTATAAGTGAATATAGCGCATTTGCTTGCGCGGCCCAGGTAATGAAATTGCGTCCGCAGTGGCTAGGCGCTCTTCTTGCGGCTCGGTTCGGCGGGGGTGAATAAAGGCAGCAGATCGCCGAGATTGCTGAGCGTAGTGCGGCGCATGCCGGAGGCGTCCTTGTTCTTGGTGCGTTGATTTTGCGGCAGAATTGCCTGCGTGAAGCCCAGTTTGGCCGCCTCCTTGAGCCGCAGTTCCGGTTGGCTGACCGGTCTGACCTCGCCGGCAAGACCGATTTCGCCAAAAACCACGCATTCGGGCGGCACCGGGATACCGCTGAGCGAAGAGAGCAGGGCTGTCGCCACGGCCAAATCCGCCGCCGGTTCGCTGATTTTAAGCCCGCCCGCGACATTGAGGTAAATATCGTTCGCGCCGATGGTCACGCCGCAGCGTGCTTCCAGCACGGCCAGCACCATCGCAAGGCGTCCGCTATCCCAGCCCACCACGGCGCGCCGCGGCGTGCCGAGCGCCGAAGGGGCGACGAGCGCCTGAATTTCGACAAGCACGGGCCGTGTGCCTTCCAGCCCGGCGAAGACGGCGGCGCCGGAAACGTCGTCGCGACGGTCGGCGAGGAAAAGTGCGGAAGGGTTCGGCACCTCGACCAGCCCCTGTTCCGTCATCTCGAATACGCCGATCTCGTCGGTTGGGCCGAAACGGTTCTTGACCCCGCGCAAAATACGGAAATGGTGGCCGCGCTCGCC
>JBDHTV010000223.1:0-3073 GCA_039808825.1 Bdellovibrionales bacterium
TTGCTCTGGTCGCAAGATATGCGCCTTAACCTATGGCGGCTGGGCGGCATCGCCGTCTCCTTCGCCATCGACTTCCTGTCGCCGGAAGGCATGAAGGGCATGTTCTGCGTCGGCCGCTGCCTGTGTTAAGGACAATACTTTATCAATAATTGGTACAGTCTGCGATGGATACGAATGACTCGCCGCTACTGCATTGGCGCGCGCACCACATCATGCTCTGCGGCAACAGCTATCTCGGGCGCGGCTATACAGAAGCCTATACGGCCAATCTCAATCGCATGATGGAGCAGATCAACGCCGCGCCCAACGGCGTCCGCGTCAAGCTGGTGGGTGGCCCCGACGACTGGTGCAAGCCCCTCTTGGCCGGTACGGATGAGCTGAGCCGTACACACCGCGTCCATTGCCTGCATCCGTCCACGCAGGAGCGCGACGCGCTGGCTTTGGCCGACTTGAGCAAGATTATGGACCGCCCCCTCACGATCGGCAGCGTTATCGACCTGACCGCTGAGCGTGTACTGCAATTCCGCAAGGCCTTTTGGCGCGCCACACGCGCCAAAAAGACCGGCATGAGCGACGGCTATCCCGAAGGCCGCCGCGGCTGCCATGCCTGCAGCTGGAGCAAGCTATGCGACGAGATTGCCCTGCGTCGCTATGACGGGGTCAAGCTGTTCCCGGAATCAAAACCTCAGCACATCGTCCCGGTCACGGCCATTGCGGCCGCTAAGCATGGTTAAAACCACGAGAAAATTTCACTGGCGCTTTGCCGGTTAATCGGTTAGAAAATCGCATCCCCTGCAAATTAAGATTTTTATACCGGCGCGTCCGGTCGGGGGCTTATGACCAAAAATGCTCATACCGCTTGCCGGTGAGGCGTGGCGGCATAATAAGATTGAGGCAGAATACCAATGCTTAGAAGTGTAGCTCATATCGTCTGATCGCGGAACGTAGTGTAGCGTGAATCAGATGAACGAGAAATGACGGCAAGAGGCATTAAAAGGTTGTGTGCGATGCGTAGGAGTGTAGCTCACATCATCTGATCGCGGAACGTAGTGTAGCGTGAATCAGATGAACGAGAAATGACGGCAAGAGGCATTAAAAGGTTGTGTGCAATGCGTAGGAGTGTAGCTCAATTGGCAGAGCGTCGGTCTCCAAAACCGAAGGCTGGGGGTTCGAGGCCCTCCACTCCTGCCAACCTCATTGCGGGCGCGGAGCGTCAGGAAGCAAAGCTTGGCATGATACAGAAATGGATTCAGTTTGGCCGCGAAGTAAATCGGGAAATCCAGAAGATTCACTGGCCGACGCGCAAAGAGATTGGCATCACCACGCTGCTGATCTTCGTCATGGGCACGTGCGCGGCGATATTCTTTTTCTTCGTCGATTGGGGCGTGAGCAAGCTGATCCGCCTCGTGTTGGGGATGCACGGCTAAATAACCGCAGCGGGGGCTGCATCAGGGACTAAAGGAGTTTGCGATGGCGCATCGCTGGTATGTCATTCACGTTTATTCCGGCTTTGAGAAGAAAGTCGCGCAAACCGTCCGTGAACAGGCCGAGAAAAAAGGTCTTGAGGAATTTTTCTCGGAAATTCTCGTGCCGACCGAAGAAGTGGTCGAAGTACGCCGCGGCACCAAGGTCAATGCCGAGCGCAAGTTCTATCCCGGCTACGTCCTGATCAAGATGGAGCTGAACGACGAAAGCTGGCACCTCGTCAAGACCACGGCGAAAGTCACCGGTTTCCTCGGCGGCGGCGGCAAGCCCGCGCCCATCTCGGAGGCGGAAGCCCAGCGCATCCTCAACCAGGTGCAGGAAGGCATCGACCATCCCAAGTCCGCTCTGCATTTCGAGATCGGCGAACAGGTTCGCGTTGCCGACGGCCCCTTTGCCTCTTTCAACGGCGTTGTCGAGGAAGTGGACGAAGGCAAGGCCCGCCTCAAGGTTTCGGTCTCCATCTTCGGCCGTGCCACGCCGGTTGAGTTGGAATACACGCAGGTTGAAAAAGTCGCCTGATAAGCGTCATGGCTTCCGCCCGGTCACCTGCGGAACAATGGGCTGAAAGCACGCTTGCCGAACAGGGTATTGCGGTGACAGGTTCGCTGGAACCTGTCCGCGCCATGCCGTGGTCGCAAGTCGGCCGCTATCCAACCCAACAAGGCTTCATTTATTTCAAGCAGATGGCCCCGCTCTTTGCGCGCGAGCCCATTGTCCTCGCTTTTCTCAACGCACAAGACGCGACCGTACCGCGCCTTATCGCCCATAATTCTGCTCTGCATTGCTTTATGATGCACGATGCGGGACAGCCACTGCGTCCTTTGTTAAAGGAGCGCTATGATGCTGCCATTGTTTGCCGCGCGCTCGAAGTCTGTGCCGAAATCCAGCAGCAGGCGGTCCCGCATGTGCAAACGCTGCTCGCCAGCGGCGTTGCGGACTGGCGCCTGATGCGCCTGCCCGATTTGTTGACGCACGTTCTGGCCGACGTAGCGCTGATGCAGGCCGAATCCTTGGAGCTGACCGAGCGCGCTGCGCTCCGCGCCGCATTGCCGAAACTTGCCGCGCTCTGTACCGACCTCACCGACTGCGGCATCCCGGAAACGCTTGAGCATGGCGATTTCCATGACAACAACTTCATGCGGCAAGCCAATGGCGCGCTCATCATCAATGATTGGGGCGACGCTTCAATCAGCCACCCCTTCTTTTCGCTGGCATCATGCCTGGAGAGCGCAGGGCGCAACCATAATATCCTGCCCGGCGATGCTATTTATGAACGACTCAAAACAGCTTATCTTCAGAGTTGGCACAAGTTAGCGCGCGCCGAAACCTGCGAACGGGCTTTTCAATTGGCGCTGCAAATCCGCCCGGTTCAGTTTGCGGTGAATTACAGTCGCTTGGCCTACAATGTCCGCTGTGAACCGGCAAATTATCACGCGGGATGGATTGCGAACGTTCTGCGCCAATTCCTCACCGCCATTAACTAATTTTGGTAACAGACCTGTAACCACGCAAGACTGGACAGACCGCAACCGGAAGGCTATAACCGCGCCAGTTTTCATGCCGCCTTGGCGGGATGATTGTTGTGGGA
>JBDHTV010000224.1:0-3072 GCA_039808825.1 Bdellovibrionales bacterium
GACGAGCAGCTGGAACAATTGTCGGGCAGCATCGTGACCGCCGTCGCCAAAGCAACGGGCGGCGCATTGCGGAATTAACGGTTAGCGCTTGTGCTGTGCTTTCGGTGCAGAAACACCCGACTGCTTGGAGGCAACAGGACGAATCGGTGCTACCTCCAGTTCTTTGAGCGGAAAATAAACGGTTAAGGGGACTGGGTTAGGTCCGGCATCCGAGAAATAGACACGCGACTTAAGCCACTCAGGTTTGTCACCCTTCTTCTCCGGCTCAAGTGGCTTGCCATAGACATAATGTCCGCCTGGAACGCACACTTCAGCCAGTGAGCGATTGCGTGGCAGTGTGTGCATACATGTTTCATCTGCCGCGACACGATAACGTGGTTCTAACTTATCAAACACGGCACTTTCACTTGCCTTGAGGGCTTCTCCTGGATTGAGTTTGGATTGCAAGGCATGAGCAAGCCCTAAATCAGTTCCGATTGTCTGCATAAAGATCGTGCCGGCAAAGGCAATTGCGGCGGTTAACCACAGCCCAGTATTGTCTGAACGCTTTTTAACGGGAAGCGGGGCGGGGTAGCTTTGCTGTTGGCGCTCATGTTCAATAAGAACGTCTCGGTGCTTAGGACGTTCCGGGATTGTCGGTCTCGGCTCATAGGGTGCTAACACTATGGGCGGAGGACTTTTTGGGACAGGCTGCGTTGGGCGCTCAGTAAATAAGTATGGGTCAAACATCGGCGGCGGTGGCGGCGGCGGCGGTGGTGGCAAGACCGGATCGGGGATGAATCGTGTTTGCCACGTGTTAAGCACGCAGCTGTATTCCTCTCGCATTGTGCCACCGTAAACTTCAGTGTCGAAGTGCATTTTATTGTTCTCGCTACTTAGATATGGTGCGCGCTCGCATGGCACAATCAGCAGTAATAATGTCGTCGTGCGCCAGCGAATTCAATAGGATAATTATTTACATAATTGATCATTTAGCTTTTTGGCCAGCGGTTATGCAGCCAGAGCCATTGTTCCGGCCGTTCACGCACCCAGTCCTCAAGCTGTTTGGTTAACCGCGCCGTGAGTTCGGCGGCATCGGCGCTGCGGTTACCGCTGCCAAGCGGGCTGAAGGGCACCAGGTCCATCCGGAAATGCGCCCCGCCTGTACGCTGCACCCGTGCCGCGACGATCGGACAGTTGAAACGGATGGCGAGTTCCGCCGGAGCATGCGTGGTACGCGCGTCGTGGCCGAAGAACGGCACGCTGATGCCTTCGTTCTGCTTCTGGTCAATCAGGATACCGGCATAGCCGCCATTGCGCAGATGCCGCATGAGCTGAATGGCGCCATCGGTGCTTTTGGGCATGGTCAGGCAGGCGATTTTCTGCCGCGCCTTGCGAATGAGCCAATCGACATAGGGGTTGTTCGGTGCACGATAAATCACGGCCAGCGGCATGCCCAGCGAGCCGGAGGCGAGTGGTCCGATTTCCCAATTGGCCAGATGGCCCGCCACAACGATGCCGCCGTGCTTGCCTGCCACCATGTCGGCGACGATCTTGTGGCCTTCGCCGGTAATGCGGTTGAGACGCATGAGATCGGGCAGATGCGGATATTCCGCGCCTACGCGCCCGAGATTATCCCACATACCGCGAATGATACGCTTGCGCTCCGCAGCTGTCAGATCAGGCAGCGCTTTCCGCAGATTGCGTTCCGCCCGACGCGATACGCCCATGACCGGACCGATGTTGCGGCCCAGAAACCCGCCAAGCGCCGAGGCGGCATCGAGCGGCAACAGCGCGCAAACGCCATAAAACAGATAAACCGGTAACGCTTCCAGCATATAGCGCGGCTTGAGCCAACGCGGATTATTCTTGAGTGCGGCAAACATTTTTATGAAACAAGCTTCAACAGCGCCTCGGGCTCATCGAGCTGCAGCGCAACAGGCAGCACCGTAACACGTTCGCGCCAGGCAGGCGAGAGCCGCGCCGCGTCTTTCGCGGTGGTGATCAACTGCGCTTGTTGTTCCATCGCCGCTTGCGCCAGCCCAACCAATTCTTTGGCGGTAAAGGCATGGTGGTCGGGATAGCTGCGCGTCTGCACGAGTTTCAACCCGAGTGCCCGGCAGCTGGCAAAGAATTTCTCAGGCCTGCCGATACCCGCAAAGGCGAGATAGTTCAAATTGTGGTTCACCGCCGCCGCTTGCGGCACAATCGTGCCATGCAGCACCGGTTTGCCTGCGCACTGTGCCGCAAGATCATGCCGATCCGCGCCGATAATGAGCGCCGCATCGCAACGCGCGAGCGCATCGCGCAATGGCTCGCGCAACGGCCCTGCCGGTATGACCCGGCCATTGCCGACGCCGTAGTCGCCGTCAAGCACGAGCAGCGCATGGTCGTAAGCGATGGTAGGATTCTGCAGCCCGTCGTCATAAATCATATGTGTCGCGCCGTCGCTTGCCGCAGCCTGGCAGGCCGCAAACCGGTCGGCGCTGACATAGCAGGGCGCTTGCGCCGCCAGCAACAGCGCTTCATCGCCGACATCAGCCGCGTTATGCCGCGCCGGGTCGACGCGGATGCATGGTTCCTGCAGCTTGACGCCATAGCCGCGATTGCCGAAGGCCGGTTTCGCGCCCGTATTTTGCAGCAGCCGGGCCAGCGCCAGCGCCGTCGGGGTTTTGCCCGCGCCGCCAGCGACGGCATTGCCGATGCAGATGGAGGGTATCGGCGTCTTGCGCCGCGCGCCATGTGCCAGCCGCCATTGTGTGATGCCGCGCCAGATCAACGATAGAGGCGTCAGCAGACGGACGACCGCGTGGGGTTCATCGCTCCAGAATGCCGGCGGCCGCTGCATCATGTCAGCCGCGCCAGTTCAAGGAGCGGCTTGAGCGCGGCGATGGAGCGGTCATGCACGGCTCCCTGCGCCGTGGCATAGGCCAACGCGGCCGCGCTCTGTTGTTCGCGCCGTACCGTATCGCGCTGCATGAGCCGAACGAAATCGACGAGCGCCGCCGTGTCGGCTAGCTGTGCCGCAGCGCCTTGCTGCAGCATCGCGGGCACCACTTCGCTGAAATTTGGCATGAGCGGCCCGAAGCCGAC
>JBDHTV010000225.1:0-3061 GCA_039808825.1 Bdellovibrionales bacterium
AGCAGGGCTTCGATCAGGCGGAGGGCGGGGTGCGCGGGCGTGTTCATGCTGTGGTTTCGCTGGTCGTTGTCGGGGTTGTCGCCTCGGAGCGGCGCAGATAAATCGGACCGAACGTCGCGTCCTGCCGCAGCACGATTTCGCCGAACTTGGCCATCTCGAGGCTCGCGGCGAATGTCGAGGCGACGGCGGAGCGCCGCTCGATCGAGCTTTCGGTCAACAGCTCGGGGATAAAGCTGGTCAGATCGGTCCAGTCCGGCATATAGCCGACCATGGCGCGCACCCGGCCCAACGCCTCGTCGAGCGCGAACAGTTTCTGCGCTGCGATGGTATAGCGCGGCGCTTTCGTCCGCCGCTGCGGCGCGGCTAGCGCCTGCAGCAAGTCGTAGAGCGGCAGATGATAAACCGGCACCTCGATGCGCCGCACCTTCTCGGGCCGCGCATTCATGAAAATCTCGGAGCCGAGCTGCGGCAACGCCTGCAACAGGTCGGAAGCTATGCGCATCGCTTCGAGCCGTTGCAGCTGGAAGCGCAGCGCCGCCGCCATATCGCCCGGATCGGGCTCGGTTGCTGGCGGCTCGGGCAGCAGCAGGCGCGATTTAAGGAACGCGAGCCAGGCCGCCATGACGAGATAGTCCGCAGCGATTTCAAGCCGTAAGCGCCGCGCCGCGCCGATATAGGCGAGATATTGCTCCGCCAGCGCGCTGATCGAAATCGCCGCGAGATCGACCTTCTGGTCATGGGCGAGATTAAGCAGCAGATCGAGCGGTCCGTCGAACGCGCCCAGGCGCACGACCAGATCGGCGCGGTGCGCGGCGGTTTCGTCAGACGCTATCGGTTCAGAAACTTCTGTCATGGCCTCAGAATAAGCCATCGTGGACGATTCGTGAAACAGCGATTTGCGGCCTCAAATCTTGGTAAATTTTACCCTTGCAGCACGGCGGCCGTGCGCGCGCCTTGCTCCTCTGCGAGTCGCCGCAACACACTGAGCCGCGCCAGCTGCGCCGCCTGATCGGGCTTTTGCGCCGGCGCGCCATCCAGAAACCGATGCGCCCGCTCCCAGCGTTGCCAGGCCATCGTCGTCATCGGCGGCAAATCGCGATAAGGCGCAAGTTCCGCGACCGGCGTATTGCAGATCAGCAGCGCATCCGTCCCCGCCGCCAGCACTTTGGCGCTGCGGCTCGCCAGATCGCCGCCCAGCGCCTTCATGTCGAGATCGTCGGACAGCAGCAATCCGTTGAAGCCGACCGCGCGGCGGATGATGTCGCGCACGATCAACGGCGATTGCGATGCAGGCAGCTCGGCATCGAACGCCGTGAACACGACGTGGCTGGTCATCCCGATCGGCATCGCCGCCAGCATCCGGAACGGCGCGAAATCGGCCATCACCGTCTCGGCGTCCTCCTCCACCGTCGGCAGCGCCAGATGCGGATCGACCTCGGCATAGCCATGCCCCGGCAGATGCTTGATGACGGGCAGCACCCCGGCGGCGAGCAAACCTTCGGCGAAAGCATGGCCAAGCAGCCCGACGGCGCGCGGATCGGCGCTGAAAGCCCGATCGCCGATGGCGTCATGCGTTTCGGGATGCGCGACGTCGAGTACCGGCGCGCAATCGACCGTGATGCCGAGCTCATGCAGCGTCTGGCCGATCAGGTTCCCGGCCAAACCCGCCATCTCGATGCCGAGCGCCGCGTCGTAATGATAGAGCGTGCCGATCAGCGCCGCCGACGGAAATACCGGCCACAGCGGCGGCTTGAGCCGCGCCACGCGGCCCCCTTCCATATCGATGAGCACCGGCGCGTCGGGATGCGCCACGCAGGCGCGCAAATCCCGCACCAGCGCACGCACCTGTTCCGGACTCTGGCAGTTGCGGCCCATCAGGATAAAGCCCAAGGGCTGCATCGCCTGATAAAAACTCCGTTCCTCTTCCGTCACGACCGTCCCGGCGCAGCCGCAGATGAAGGGCCGCGGGCGAACGGGCGTGGCAGCAGTTTCAGGGGCTGACTTTGACAACCAGACACTCCAGATGCGCGGCTTTGAGATTGGCACAGAATTTGGCGGCATCCGGCGCCGCCATCGGCTGCGTCTGGATGCGGTAATAGATGCCCTTCGCGCCGAGATCGGCGCGCACCGTCGTCAGTTTTGTACTGCGCAGCAGCTCGGCGTGTTGGCTCACCATATCCATCATCTTCTTTTCCGCCGCTTCCTGATCGGTCGAAGAAGCAAGCTGTACGCGCGCCATCTTGCCGCCCGCTACCGCTGGCGCAGCAGTTTCCACCAGTTTTGCAACCGGCGCTTCGGTCTTCGGAGCGGGCTGCTCCGCCGCCGCTTCGGCCGCAACCGTCTCGGCAGGACTAGTCGCGGCAACGCCCGATTTGGCGAGCAGTTGCGCGACATCAAGCGGCTTGTCGCTATCGGGGGACGCCGTCGGCATAGCATCCTTGACTGCCTTGTCCTTCGCAGCCTTAAGCGCGGCCATTTGCTCCGGCGTCTTGAAGGGTTGCTCGATCGGTTTGGCGGGCTTGGCCTCGACCGGCGTCGGGACAGCTTTGGGCTCCGGCGCCGCCGTGACCATTTTCGGCTCGGCCACCGGCGCGGCTTCGACCTTCTTCTCGGCCGTCGGCTTCTTGTCTTCGACCTTGTTCTCGGCTGGCTTTGCCACCGGCTTATCTTCGGGCGCCTTCTCAGCTATTGCCGCCGCGCTCTTGTCCGGCTGCGCCGCGAGCACTTCCGTATTCGATGTGACCTCAGGCTTCTCCGGCGCAGCGGCAACCGGCGCTTCGGTCTTGGGTTCCACTGTCTTGACCGGCGTATTGGCCGCGATGAGTTGCTCGTTAGGCTTTTCCGCGCCCGGCAGCAATTGCTCGACCTTGCCGCGCCCGGCTTCTTTATCGAGCCGGTCATAAGCGGTCGTATCCTGATGCAGCACCGCGACACCGCCCGGATCGGCCGGACGTTCCTTGATCGGCCCCGCCTCGGCCTGGATAACCGGCACCACATTGTCGATGACGACATTGCGCTTAAGCAGGAAATAGGTGACGCCGCCCGCCGTGCCGAGCAGGAT